>JADHVS010000165.1 GCA_016783865.1 Bacteroidales bacterium | reverse complement strand
GTAACTGTTTACCAGGGTATATTACCCTACAATGAAATTGTGCCCTTCGAAGGTATTGAATAATTCTGTAAAGACGTTCCGGTCGTTCTTCCGGGCCGTTGAAACAAATCCTGCAATTCGTGCATAGATCTCTGCCCCTGAAAGAGTGCGGAAGCAGTTTGATACTTTCTGTTTGACCTTTGCAGGCCTGATATCCCTTTCGGCCAGATTGTTCGTGAATGGCACCTCCCTGTTGAAAGCAAACGCCAATACTGCCTCCTTATTCCTGATCAGACGTTCCACGAGATTCCTTCCCTTGGTTCGTTTATACTTTCCTCTTTTCCCGGGTGTTTTTCTTGGAGGAGGTTCTGCTTTCTCACCAAGACCGCATATCAAAGAAAATCTCTTTTCAATATGATCTCGTCGTTTAACCCGCTCCTCAAGAGGCATCTCAAACACATTCATCAGGAAGGTTTTGAAAACCCGGGGCCACTTACTTTGCCCGTTTTCAATCAGCCCCTCCAATTCCCTCAGGATATGTGCCCCGCAGATGGCATGGTGCATGGTGTGATATTTGAAATAGCTACTCCAGCAATCATGAACCAGCCAGCCACTGATCCTGTTCAGTACAGACTTCTCACTATCCAGAGCCACCCTCCCTCGTCTCTCATGTACGAACAAATAGGTGTAAAGCAACGAGGAGGCTGTATGCAGCCAGTGCAGTTTGCCTGCTACCCGCAACCCGGTTTCATCGGCATGAGTCGCATCACTCTTGACAACTCCTGATTTTATCACTTCTTCTGTAGGTTCAAGCATTTCATAACATTGCCTGGAGGCTGAATATACCGTGGACTCATTAATGGCATACCCGAACAGGTCGCTGAACAATATCTGTAGCTTCTTGAATGGGATTCTGTAATCTACATTCAGTAATGTCGCAAGAGTTTTAACTCCTCGGCCATACTGTACAGGAGCATTGACTCCCTCAGGAGCACTGGCCTTATGCCACTTGCCACATACAGGACATTTCCCTTTTAACAACTGATGCGCGGTTACTTCCAGCTTCGGTTGGGGTAAATCAAAAACCTGTCGGGTTTCCGCCACGCTCAGTTCCTCATCACTGAACACATGACCACAATCGCATTGACCGGGCTTATGCTTTACTGTCTTATCGGGATGTTCAACCTGTTGCAATGTCCTGCCTTTGTGGCCTTGCTGGCCTCCCTGTTTCCCCTTCTTCTTTCTCGGAAAGGCCGGCTTTTTCTTATAACCATCACTTGACGGTGGCTTACTGCTGTTACTGCTATTACTGTTTAATCGGGCTTCCAATTCTGTAATTCTTACTTTCAAATCGGCATTCTCTAACTTTACCTCTGTAAATGCTTTTTTTATTTCTGCGTTTTCTCTTTTCAGTTCTTGGTTCTCCTTCTTGACTTGAGCCAATTCGTTTGACAGAAAATCAATTTTCTCAAAAAGTGCGGATATGACCTGATCCTTGTTCAAAATCCTTTTTTGTCAAAGCTACGCTGGCCATATCCTGAAAACCAAATAATTGAAGGTTAAGTTATTAAGAGTGACATAAGAAAATTGTTAGTACTACTTGCATTTTTAATTTCACGAGATTGGCATGTCGTAAATTGTTCATTAACCGTTGATAAACTCTCAGATTTTTCTATTTTTGATACCAGCTAAACAGTTACATATTTACTTTTATAGATGCGAAACATAGCCATCCATCATAATGGCTGGATATATTCGTGTCAGGCCGGGATCTGTATAATGAATTAAGGTAATATGAGCAGTGAAGATGATATAAAAAGATGCAAATAATTTATATGATCATGAGAAAAGAAATAAAACACATTATTCGAAGGATTTTGCATAATGGAAGATTCTTAATTGGACTATTATTATTAAGTATGTTACTTTATCAACATGCAACTGGAAACCTGGAAAATGGGGATCGATATGAATCAGAAGATAAAATCGTTTTCTTCATCTCACCCATGGGTAACGACAATTGGTCTGGAAGGATTGCAGATATCGAAGCAGCCCAAACTGACGGCCCTTTTGCTACGCTTGAAGGGGCACGTGATGCCGTTCGGGTATTGCGAAAATCGACCAATGTTGATGTACCCGTTCATATTCAGCTTCGTGAAGGTACCTACTTCATAGATGCATCATTCATTCTCAGGCCGGAAGATTCAGGTAGTGAGGTAAGTCCCACCATCTATGAATCATATCCCAATGAAAGAGCTACAATCAGCGGAGGCAGAATCATCAGAAACTGGGAAGAGGATAAGAAAGGATTATGGAAAGTAAAAATACCGGAGGTGAAATCCGGATCATGGTATTTCAGACAATTGTATGTAGATGGAAATCGCCGGTACCGGCCCCGGTATCCAAAAGAAGGATTGTTCAGGGTTGCAAATCTGCCTTCCATAGATAAAACCAGCTGGATGGCTCAGAGTACTTCTGACGAGGGAGAGCTGGCAAAACGTGCTTTTAAATATGAAGAGGGAAATATCCAGGCAGCGTGGTCCAATATTGAAGATGTTGAAGTGGTTATATCTCAATTCTGGAGGGAATCAATACTTAAGATACAGACTATTGATGAAGACGAGCAACTGGTCCTGTTTACCGGAGGATCCATTCGGCCTCTCACCTGGTCCTTTGGATATCATATTGAAAATGTATTTGAAGAGATCTATGATGAGCCGGGCACATGGTATCTGGATAAGGCTAATGGAGTGCTCTATTATCATCCTTTACCGGGTGAAGATATGACTCGGGCAGAAGTGATCGCACCCAAATCCGGTCTTAATCAACTCATTAAACTGGAGGGGGATGTGGCTCAGGCTGGATTTGTTCAATATACAAGTTTCCAAAATCTTACCTTTTCGCATACTCCCTGGGAGATCGCATCAGAAGGATATGCCTGCCCACAGGCTGAAATAGCTCTCCAGGCTGCAATACTTTCCGATGGAGCCCATCATTGCACGGTTCGGGGATGTGATTTTAAGCACATTGGAGCCTGGTGTATTGATTTGCGGAAAGGATGTAGAAACACAGATATCATTGGAAACATCTTTACTGATATTGGTGCAGGAGCTGTAAAAATAGGAGAGCCCAAAGTTTGTGAATTGGATATAGAAGAAACAAAGGAGACCCTGGTTTCAGATAACTATCTGCGAGATATGGGTAAAGGTGCGCTGGGAGCTGCCGGTATATGGATTGGTCAGAGCAGTAAAAATGTGATCAGTCATAATGATATTACTGGCTCACTGATGTGGGCTGTATCTGTAGGATGGACCTGGTCCTATTTCCCCTTGCAAAGAACAAGGGACAACATTGTGGAATTTAATTACATCCATGAGTTGGGTGCTGGAAGATTAGGTACACATGGTGCAATTTATGCCCTGGGGACATCGCCGGGAACCTATATTAGAAACAATTATATAAGGGATGTATATTCAAATGAACATTGGGGCGCAGGTGAAGGGATCATCCTTGATAACGGTTGTTTTGGCATTATAGTGGAAAACAATATCGTATATAATGCTGTTGCCGGCGGCTATGGATCTAATTACAATTGTGCCGGCAACTTTATTCATAACAACATATTTTTATATGGAAAAAAATATCAGCTAACTGTTTACGGTGACCAGCCGCAGGGTGATCAACAACCAAAAGGAGAAGTCTTTTCACGCAATATTGTTGTATGGAGGGAGGGGCCACTCATCAAAGAGAAAGATTGGCCCAGTTTTAATACGCTATGGGATTCTAATATCTACTTTAATGAAACAGGTGAACCTGTTACATTCCTTACCGGGAAGAGATATACTTTTGATCAGTGGAAGGAGAAAGGACTGGACAGACACTCAGTTGTAGCCGATCCATTGCTGGTTGATCCGGATAACGGGAATTTCTCACTCAAGCCAGGATCCCCTGCCCTGAAACTGGGATTCAAACCCATTGATATCAGTAGTGTGGGACCAAGAAAATAAGCAGGTCATTTTATCAATGCTCCCTGAAATTATTCAGATTACGGTATTCAACATAATCCGGGTACATGACCACCATTTCATGATGCCTGTGCTCCCTGCTATATTCTACCAGGCGATTAAGGTCGGCTATATCTAGACTGGAAAATGCTTCACAATGCAGCAATGAGAATTCCACAAAGGTCTTTAAACGTTCAATCCTCACCAGTACCTTATCATCCTTTGCTCCAGCGGTTATCTCGTCCAGCTTATTAAATATTTTTTCAGAAGAGGTCCTAACTTGTTCCAGTCTTGAACTGCCGGCCTCGAGCGGGCTTATATAGGGTTCGGGTTGAAATTCAGTCAACACGATATTAAAAACCTCTTTTATTTCAGTTGCCTGATCGCCGTAATACCTCTCACAATATTCGGTTAAAAGTTCATCAACATTAAATTCCGGATTCCAGCAGGCCCGGGCAAAGAACCAATTGTTAAACGAAGACCGCCACCAGTTCTCAATTGGCAGGTATAATGATATTACTCCACGGAGGCCCATCTCCTGAACATGTGGTACCAGGTTGGCCGAATATTCGGGACGCAGCCATACATTCGCAAAAAGGTTATAATTATCTCCCATGAAATATTCAAATTTATATACCCCACCACCATGCTCAGTCTTATCAACCCATTCTTTCAGTAAATGATCTATTTCATGATAGGGCCTGCACCACAGGACAGACATATTTGCCGGTAACTTTTCCATCGCCGGGGGATGCCAGGTCTGGGGTTTATAAGCAAGATGCTCAACTATCATATCGGGCCGTACCTCTCCTACTTTCTCTGCTACGCGCATGGCAGCCCTGAAAACTGTCAGGGAATCTTTACAATCTTCACACTCACAATAGTTGCCTCCATCGAGGGGCCATGTACCGATGAAATGCATCTCAGGGTGCTCTGTTGCATACGCAGCCACTTCTGTTGCATAATATTCAACGGCATCCTTGTTAGAATAACATATCTGCCCGGCATAAGGTAGCTCTCCCAGCTTTCTTTCACCATCGTTTAATGCGAACCAATCAGGGTGATCTTTGAACAGCGATCGCGGGAAAAAGATTTGTGTACAGTGCTCACTCATGTCAATGGTAAATCCACGCTTTTGCAACTCAGGCAGCAGTTCATCATCCACCTCCTTCCAGATATTTGCATGGGCCGGTCCCTTCGTATCACTGGGCCTGTCCTCCGAAACTATTATGAAGTTCATCCTGTTCTTGCCCATCCAATCAATAAAAGTCCTGCCTGTCTCCACACTCCCACCATGAAGTCCATAAGGAGTCAGTCCCCTGTGCCTGACAATCGGATTGTACGTCTTTTCAACAGCAGGAAATTCAACCAGAGTGATTGAAGGTACAATCTCCTCCTCCTCTCCCGGGTAAACAAAGGAACACCCCTTTTCCTCCAATATGGTATAAACAGCATTTAGCAAACCCCTGGATTCATTTGCCAGAATTACAATGCCCTTTTTAGTCGTTTCAATCCTGAATCCATCCCAGATGATATCTTCATTTGAATCGACGGTAAGCGAGATTGATCTGCCACTGCTCGCTTCAGTGGTTTCTGAAATTTCCAGTTCCTTTCCGGTAATCTTTTTGAGGTATTCCTGAAGCTCAGAAGCTGCAAAGTTGATTACTTCATCTGAATTGTCGGGAATGATAATGCTTTCGATATTGCCATTATTCCCGATGGATAAACTCTCTTTTTCCTGAGAACAGGACTGAAAGAGCAGAAAAATCGTTACTGCCAATGTAAATAGTATAGCAGTTAATTCGGATCTGAATCCTAAAATTTTAAAATGTCTCATATCTATTCCTTTATATAATTAAAATTCTATAATAGAACACCTCGCAACTCGTACCCCGCAACTAGCGACTTGAATTTATTATTCTCCGGCTGCAACAACATCCCTGAACTGGCCCGGAGAAATGCCGGGTCTTACCAGAACCAGCATATCATCTTTAGTGGTTTTTACCGACAAAAGTGATCCGCTCATTGTCTTCCACTTTTTGCCATTTTTAAACATTACGAATTCATTTTCGCCCCATGGATTCCTGAACCTGCAAATCCCTCCCAACCGGGACTCAATTTCAACAAATTCAATTTCTCCTTCCTGAAAAGAAGATGAGACAAAAAATCCTCCCCTGCATAAAAGCCTGAACTGAGCATCCCAATCAGCAGGCCATGCAGGAAAAATCCTGATAACAGATTCTTGATCAGCTGCCGTCGGATTGCTCTGGCACATTGCTTCGTGCAATGCAAAAGCAGCATTAGCAAGCCTTTCTGCACCAATGGCATTAAATCCTTCTCTTAAAGTCATACGGTTGGCCAGTTCCCTTTTCAGGTCTGTCGAGAAAAAATCCCATGACTCCGGATCCTGTGCCTGGGGGCATTTTATCTGGTTAATTATAGCATGCCTCACATCCTCAGCCTTTCCCATCCGTGCGGCGATTATCGCATCTGCACCCATTACTGTAACATAGCTGTCTTCGTTTATTCCGTTGGGGAACAGAGTGTTATAAGTATTCACACAAACCTGGTATAACTCCGGATTAATCTTTTTGGCTTCCAGGGTATTCATATTAAAATAAAACATGGGAGTCTTGCTAATAGCTCCAACACCGCATAATATCGGAGTTCGGGAATTGATCCAGATGACCGGTTCCCCGGGGGGTGTTGGGTAAGCTGCATCGGGATCACCACTGGTTGGAAGTGGTGCAAGGCTGCCATAAAACGATTGCCATTTTTGACAGAGCTCTTCGTCAGTTTGCAATACTCCTGCCGCTTTAATCGCCAGCGGAAAAATAAAATGCATGGATGCCATTGAACCCATTGGGTCACGCGCCCCCTTTACTATTTCATCATCGTTTATCAGGGTAATGTGATATTTCCCGTCCTGTTCCTTTACAACATTTGGAAAATTCCTGTAGAACTCTGCAATTCCTTTGATCATAGGATAAGCACGTTCTCGGAGCCAATCCTCGTCAAGGTTATATTCATATCTTTCCCAGTATAAATGAGCGAGTTTTGCCCCGCTTTCAAAAAGATGGGTAGCTTCCCCATATGGCCCACATGCTTTATTGTTGAAAACCCATTCCCCTTCAATCCAGTTACCCTCTCCCTTCCAGTTCCAGGTGGCTGCATGAGGATGCTGTTTTGCGGCATATTTCATAAATCGTTCAGTCCTCTCCTCCCACGGTTTTCGTAGGAGATAGAGATCCTGCATTTCTTTCCCTATATCTTCAGGAAGTTCCTCGGGACCGTCGGTAAAGATCGTCTCCGGAATAAAAATCCCTTTTGTGCCCCAAACCTGGCGGGCAGCAATTTCACATTGCGGGTACATCCGGGTGTACATATCGAAAAAAGGATCCATTAGTTCAGGCCTGTTCACGGCAAACATGCCACGGTAATATATACTCAGGTTTTTAAACCACACCATGTGACCCCAGGCTGACAAGTCCCCGCGTGAACCGAAGAGCATCCCGCTGAAGTCGATCGGGTAGTTACCCCTGGAGGTAGAGGCAAAAAGATAGAGGTAGTAGTAATAATATTTTTCGATCTCACCGGCTATGCCATCATCGCTGCTGAGATTAACGAATGACTTTGACCAGAAATCACTCCACCAATCCCTGTTTTCATCCAGCATATCATCAAATCCAAGATCACTGGCCCGCTCAAGTTTGGCAATCGCCTCTTCCACGACATCAACCTCCGGATCGAAACTGGCTGCACTTGCTGCCATGATCTCGAATGTCCCTTTGCCCGGTTCAATGGCCAGACTGATCTGGCTTTCGGTTTCCTGTCCCAGGCCCGGGGTTCGCCACCAGTCATAGGATACCACCTGTACTTTCCCGCCTGACGGATTGTTTACCCTCGGAATGGATTTCCGGCCGATAACGGCTACGGCAGCGGCAGAACTGCAATAGTAATCCCCTTCTGAAAAGACTTGTTTCAGCACAATATAGTCACACACTAGTATCAGTGATGAGATCGCTTTATGGCTTTTTTGATACACCTCTGATGGACGGAACATTCTCAATCTTGCATTGATGGCAGGGGGTGATTCCCTCAGTTCCTCTATCTTAAGGGCGATGACATCCTCCTCCTGCCAGGCAATGACCTGCGACTTAATCCCATTCCCTTCAATGGTATACAATCCATCATAAATGGAAAGGTGCTGTCTGGTCCTATCCGGTACAAAAACATCTTCCCCGTAATCCACAAAATCTATGTCGAAGAATCCAACACCATGACCATAATCGGTGTCTCTCCAGTTAAAACTGTGGGTAGTCCGGTCGTTTGAGAAAACATCCTCCCGGTTCAGCTGCATTTTCAGTGAAGTGGGTGTGGTCCACACCAGGCTCCCCATCCGGCCGTTACCCACCGGCATACCTTCCTCACTCCTCTCAAGTGTAGTATTATAATATAGATCACCGCGTGAGACAAGGCTTTTATAATCTACATCAAGAATGGCAGATTTCTTCGAGACCTGTGCGAAGACCCCGGTCGATAAAATCAGCATTGCCAGAAATACTAATATTATGATTTCTTTAGATTTCATTTTATCTGCAAATATCCGACTGAACCCGTCATGTAAACACCCAGTAACCTGCAACCATTATTCACCCGCAACCACACTCTTAAACTGTCCGGGTGTTGTCCCGGGTTTGACCAGGATCAGTATATCATCTGCTTTGGTTTTAACAGAAAGAAGTGATCCACTCATGGTCTTCCACTTCTTACCATTCCTGTAAACAACAAACTCATCTTCACCCCATGGATTACGGAACTTGCAAACCCCTCCCACCTGTGACTCTATTTCAACAAATTCAATTTTCCCATCCTGAAATGAAGATGTAACAAGGAATCCTCCCCTGCATAAAAGCCGGTACTGTGCGTTCCAATCAGAGGGCCAGGCAGGAAACAGCCGGATAACCGGATCGTCACCGGCCGCAGGGGGATTGCTCTGGCACAGGGCTTCGTGCAATGCATAAGATGCATTACCAAGCCTTTCTGCTCCAGTTGCGTTAAGGCCTTCTCTTAATGTCAGCCGGTTGGCCAATTCTCCCTTCAGGTCTGTTGAGAAAAAATCCGAGGATTCAGGATCCTGTGCCTGGGGACATTTTATCTGGTTGATAATGGCATGCCTGACATCTTCGGCCTGTCCCATTTTTGCAGCTATAACCGCATCATCACCCATTACAGTTACGTAGATCCCTTCATGTATTCCTTCCGGGTACAAACCATTGTAGGAATTCACACCTATCTGGTAAAAATCAGGATTATGAACCTGAGTCTCCAACGTAGTCATATCAAAATAGGTGATGGGTACATTGCTTCTATGACCACTTCCATACATGACAGGTTTACGGGAATTTACCCATATAATAGGTTCACCCGGGGCAGTTGAGAAAGCCGCTTCCGGATCGTCACTTCTTGGCAGCGGGGAGAGGTTGTTATAAAACTCCTGCCATTCCTGGCGAAGCTCTTCATCGGTTTGTAAAATCTCTGAGGCTTTTATCGCCACCGGGAAAATGGTATGCATTGATGCCATGGCCCCCATAGGGTCACGTGCTCCCAATACTCCTTCGCTGTCATTTATTCCGGTAATATGATATTTCCCATCCTGCTCTTTCTTAACATTCGGGTAATTCCTGAAAAACTCGGCTATCCCTTTCAGCATAGGATATGCGCGATCCCGCAACCACTCCTCATCCAGGGTATACTCATATCTCTTCCAATATAAATAGGCCAGCTTCGGACCGCTTTCAAAAATATGTACCACATGGCCCAACGGCCC
>JADHVS010000026.1 GCA_016783865.1 Bacteroidales bacterium | reverse complement strand
GAATATCAAATAATTGTATATAATCGAATTTAGTGCAGATATAGCTTCCCTGCGGGGTGTGATCCGGTCTGGTGGCTAAAACAATAATTCCCGTTCAATAGCCATTTATCTTTAAGACGGGTTGTACATAGCAGCCATGCTGTGCTGCAATTTATTTCTTAGGTGGAGAAGCCGGTGTGCAACCCCTTAACAGTAATTGGCGCGAATGGAAGGAAAGATTAGAACTCATCCTGGCTTAATCTCATTATTTAATACATATAGAAACATCTAGATATTTACATAATATAGCGAACTAACAATTACAATTATAGTAAGATTCCAGGTGAATTGTTTCAGTGATGTAACAGTAGAGTATAAAAGAAAAAGGCCTATACGTCTGTTATATAGTCACATAGGCTTTTTCAGTAGTGGGACGTACTGGAATCGAACCAGTGACCTCATGCCTGTCAAGCATGCGCTCTGAACCAACTGAGCTAACGACCCGGGGAGTACAAAAATAGGAAAAATATCTTATCCGTAATATTCCTTTTGATCAGGGATATATTTCTGACAGTTTCAGTTCGATTCTCTTGAAAAATAGCCAGAGAATGTATTAATTTTGTTATTTAAATTTAACAACTGGTCATATTTATCTGTCGTATCCATTAACATTTCAGCGGTTATGAAAGATAATCTCCTTTCCAACGTGATCCCTTGCAAGAATGAAGAAAAGCAAATCGGACGCACACTCGAATTGTTGCTGAACCAGACAATAGACATTTCAAAAGTGCCTATCTATATTGCCGATGCCGGTTCAACTGATTCAACACTTCATATTATCGGTAAATTCATCTCTGAAGGAAGGTTAAATATTAAAATAGTGCCAGGGGGATATACCCGGGCGACCGAAGCCAAACACTCAAAAAACCAGGATCTTGTGCACATGGTATAGAAATACCTCGAAAATGGAATAAGGATTAAAAAATCTGGAGAGATTTTTGGCTATCTCTCCGGATTTTTGTCAATGAGATCTATTTTGCGAAGGTCCCCAACTAATAAATCAAATTAGTGTAGTCAATTATTTAATGGATGTGCTAATAATAAAAGTAACAGCAAATGCTATGATTGCATATAATTCAGGAAAAACAGCTAATATCATTGTTTTTCCAAATACGTCATGCCCTGATCCTATTCCGGCAATTCCGTTTGCAGTAACTGAACCTTGCTTCAGTGCTGAAAACAATGCAACGATACCCAAAGATAATCCAGCCGCCAGGTAGGCAAACCCATGTGTTAGGGTTACCTCTTCAAGGCCCACTAAGATATTATTGAGAATAAAGAATCCGGCAAAACCATATAATCCCTGGGTGCCAGGAAGTGCACTCAACAGCATATAACTTCCAAAGGCCTCTTCATTCTTTTTTAGAGCACCTATTGTTGCATTGCCACCCATGGAAACACCAATTGCGCTTCCAATACCTGATAATATTACCATGATTGCCATGCCCAGATAAGCTAATAAGTACGATAATTCCATGATTTTAAGAATTTAATTAATTAGACATTTGATATTTTGTAAAAGGATTGTATTTTTTCCCTCCGCCAGTAAAGCCGGCATTCTTATAAAACTCAACTAAAGTGAGACGCATTGGATGGACAAATGATCCTAAAGAAGAAATGGCCAAATTCCCTAAATGACCAAAAACGATTATCAATATAAAAAGGATCGGCCCAATCAGGCTTATCTCACCGAAAGCTACTGCCATCTTATTAACTACCAGACCAAGTATCGAACTTGAAAGACCAAGAGCAAATAACCTGATATAAGAGAGCAAATCTCCAAAAACTCCTGTAATGGTGCTGTAGAAACTCCATAAACCACCTGCTAAACGTATATGGATTTTAGCTGCAGGATTTGCATATAGAAGAATAAGAAGAGCTGAGGCAATATAGACTCCCTTTTTGATTATTTCAAGAGACTCTAATACGGGGGAGTTTTTGTCAATAATAAAGGAGAACAGTACAAAATTTATAATTAGCACGATCCATCCAATTGAACTTAATGCAAACAGGAATCCGCTTTGTCTTATTTGATTGGCAGCTTTTATGCCAAGACCAAACAAAATCTGGACTCCACCAATTATCAGGGACAGCATAAATATTTTAGAACTGTCGAGAAAAAGAGGGTTCAATTCGGAAAGAAAAGCAACCTTAACCAATTCGATTCCAAAAAAATTCCCGAAAAGTATTCCCATAACGAATGTTGCACCACCAAAGTATTGTACGAGGGTCAGATAGGCTTTTAGCTTTTTGGAGGCAAAGCGTTTGTAGATGGTGGAAGCTGTGAACATAGCGACCCCATAACCGGCATCACCAAGACAAAATCCGAAAAACAACATGAAAAAAGGTGCAAAATAAACCGTCAGGTCAATCTCTGTGTATTTGGGCAGGGAAAACAAATTACCAATGGGTTCAAACAATTTTGCAAATTTCCCATTTACTAAGTGAACGGGAGTTTCTTCCCCTGAAGTGGAAAATTGATTGGAAAAAAGTATGTCTTCTTTATCCAGATAGTCAATCAATTTATCTTGCTTTGATTTTGGCACCCAACCTTCGAGGATTTTTATTTTTCCTTTACCTTCAGAGAGAGTATGCATCTCCAGTACTTTATAAAACTCAATTCTTACTGATAACTCCTGTGACTTTTTTGCGAGTACCGGAATTGCCATTCCAGCCAGATGATCTTTTTTCTCTTCGTTTACTTTGATTTTCTTCTCCATTTCAGCAAGCCGGCCATTCAGGGAATGCATTTCAAATTCCGGGAGATAGATTTCCTCAGCAATTTCATCGAATGCATCATCATGTTCAAACAGGATCATGTAGATAACGTTTTCAACCTGGCTGATTATTTCAATGGGATATTCGGTGAGCCACTGGTCGTTGAATTTTTTTGCTTTTATCTTAAAAAAACGGGTTTTAATGCCGCACTTTTCAAGTTTTTCAACAAAAAAAGATGAATAATTTTCCCATGGTTCCATTTCCTGAATTAATATAGAAAGCTCTTCCTTTTCTTGTTTGTAGCGATTAAGCTCAATTGAAAGATCTTGAAATTCCTCTATTAATTCCTTCCAGCCTTTAGTCGATTCAACCAAACCTGCAGGGACGTTCAGTTTCTTCATCTCTTCCAATGAATTTGAAATATCCTTGAAATCCTTTTGCAGATCTGTAAATTCCTCAACAAAATTTTCCTTTTTTTGTCCCTTAATATGAACCGTTCCAATTTCCTGAATATCATCAAGAAATTTTTCATAATTTGCATGATAAACCGCGAAGGAAAATTTTACCATTGGTGCGATCATGATGGTATTTCTTTTTTCAATCTTTGTTTCAATAACTTTTGTACGGCTTTTGCCAGATTCTCTTCATCCTCAAGGTACCTTTTTATCTGCCTGATAGCTGAAGCCAGGGTGGGTATCTGAACTTTTTCATAAAGGTTTACCTTTTGTGTTGCCTTTTTTCGGGCCTGCTCCAAAAGGGCTAGTTTATTTGAAAGGTATTCCTTTCTGACACGAACCTCCAGGATCTCCTTCAATTCCTGAACGCCATTCCTGAACCAGAAAGGATTACTAAAAAGGCTGAAATCCTGTTCTATTGTATCCAGGCTTTCAAATACCGGGATATCAATTCCAGCTACTTTAATTTTGGTTGAGTACACTTTACCAATTTGTATAAGTTTTGTGTTGAATTCCTGCCATAAATCCTTCCAGGGTTCATTCTTTTTTATTTTGGATAACAATAAATCATCAATATGTTCAATCTCTTTATTTGTTTCTAAGACCATAGCCCTAAGGACAGCCTCCTTATTCTTTAGTGTAGGAAGGGCCCGCTCCCGGATCTGCAATTTCTTCTGAAATTCCCGTAAGGCAGTCTTATTATATTTTAATTGAATTTTCATTGATTGTTAATGCTTCCAGTAAACATCAACAAATTCTTGTTTGATACCTACTTCATCTTTTGACATGTAGGCCTGTAACAGATGCCAGGTCAGATCCAGCATTTGGTCTATTTCAAGATTTACATCTATGGCCAAAATCTTTTCTGAATAATCTTCCGCAAACTTCAGGACCCGTTTATCATAATCGGTCAACTCGAATCCGTTTTCAAGTTTGGTTCTTGCATTAGCTGCATCTGCGTATAGTCGGATTGCAGCATTCATAACATGGGGATGATCTGACCGGGTGACTTTACCAATCACCAATTGTTTTAATCTTGAAAGGCTCCTGAAAGGGTCAACGATAACCTTGCTAACCTCGGTGGCTCTACGCAGAAAGAGCTGTCCTTCAGTTATATACCCCGTATTATCAGGTATAGAATGGGTGATATCACCTCCTGAAAGTGTAGTCACGGCTAAAATTGTAATATTCCCACCATCCGGGAACTGTACGGCCTTTTCATATAATCTTGCAAGATCGCTGTATAATGATCCGGGCATACTATCCTTTGAAGGAATTTGATCCATTCGGTTCGAAACTATGCTCAATGCATTGGAATAAAGAGTCATATCCGTTAGCAGAACAAGTACTTTTTCATTTTTTTCGTAGGCAAAATATTCGGCTGTGGAAAGTGCCATATCGGGTACTAACAATCGCTCTACCGGCGAATCTTCTGTAGTATTAATAAAACCAATAATTTTGGATTTTCCGTAACCATATTCAAATGAGTTCTTAAAGAACAAATAGTCATCCCAGGTTAATCCCATCCCGCCAAGAATGATTTTGTCAACTTTAGCCCTTAAAGCTATCATTGCAAGAACCTGGTTATATGGTTGGTCGGGGTCTGCAAAAAATGGTATTTTTTGTCCTGAAACCAAAGTATTATTCAGGTCTATTCCTGCAATACCAGTTGTAATTAATTGGTTGGGTTGAATCCTTCTAACGGGATTTACCGAAGGCCCTCCGACTGCTCTTGGAATTCCTTCAATAATTGGATAGCCATCTATTGGTTTTCCGAATGAATTAAAGAATCTGCCTTCCAGATGGTCACCTATAGCCATGCCTGGTGAATCACCGGTAAATATTACTTCGGAATCAGTCGACAAGCCTTCAGTTCCTGAAAAAACCTGCATCGTAACCATGTCCCCAATAATTTTCACCACCTGGGCAGCGCGTCCCTGAATAAATGCCATCTCCTCATATCCCACTCCTGGTGCTTTAAGAGTACAGGTAGCTTTGGTGATATTAGATAACCGACAAAAGATTTTCTGAAAAGATTTTGTTTCCATCAATCCTTAACTTTTCCATTAATGATTTGTTGTAATTCATTTTCAAAACCAACAAATTTATCCGATTTAAATTCTGAATAATTCATTTGTTTCAAAATGTATATGATCTTTTTAAAGAAGTTACGAACCTCCTCAAAATTGTCGAAAATATAATTTGTTTTTAATAAAACATTTACTTTTTCAAGCATGTATTTTTGTCGTGGAATCGAAGTATTTGAATCAATTTCGTCAAATGCATCTTGTTGCAGTATCACAAAATCAATCATCTCCGACTTCCAAAACGTCACATGATAATCTACAGGCACACCATCATCTCCCAGGATATTGATCTGCTCATAAACCTCCCTGCCCTGGATAAGGATATCCTTGTTAAATTCAACATCCTCAAGCCAATTTTCACCGATATGTGTTTTTGAGTATTCCGTGAACTCAGGATATTCCAGGTATTTTGAATAACTGTCAATTGAATCAATTGCAGGATACCTTTTACTATCAGCTCTTTCCTGGGAAAGTGCAAAAAAGCACCGGGCTACTTTCTTAGTAGCATCGGTCACAGGTTCAAGCAAATTACCCCCTGCAGGAGATACGGTACCAATAAACGTCACTGATCCTTTTGAACCATTTCTATGAACAGTTTGACCTGCTCTTGAATAATAGTTAGAAATTATCGCGGACAGATCCATGGGATATGCATCCGGGCCGGGCAGCTCTTCCAATCTGTTCGACATTTCCCGTAGAGCTTGAGCCCATCTGGAAGTTGAATCGGCAAGAAGCAAAATTCTCAATCCCATGACTCTATAATATTCAGCAATCGTCATAGCTGTATAAACCGAAGCTTCACGGGCTGCAACAGGCATATTTGAAGTATTGGCTATAATACAGGTTCTTTCCATCAGTTTCTTTCCCGTCCTTGGGTCGTCAAGGTGCGGGAATTCCGTGAATATTTCGACTACTTCATTTGCTCTTTCTCCACATGCAGCAATAATTACTATTTCTGCGGCTGCCTGTTTTGCCAGAGCATGTTGAAGAACTGTTTTTCCGCTACCGAAAGGTCCCGGAATAAATCCCGTACCTCCCTCAAGGATAGGGTTCAGTGTATCAATAACACGTATCCCTGTTTCAAATAATTTGGATGGACGTATTTTTTCAAGATAAATCTTAATAGGTACCCTAACCGGCCAGGTCTGAACCATGGGAACTTTTATAATCTCACCTGCTTCATTCGACAGCGTTGCAATTGTGTCATTAATGCAATAATCATTAGCCTGGGCGACCTCTATGACCTTGAGTGTCCCTTCTAATTTAAAGGGGACCATAATCTTGTGCGGAAAACCAAGTTCATCTACCTCGCCAAGCCAGTCTCCTGCTAACACCTGGTCGCCCGGTTGTGCAATGGGCTCGAATGTCCATCTTTTTTCAGCATCTAAGGGATATGTTCTGGCTCCCCGCTCCAAAAAAACTCCCTCCATTTTATTGAGGTCATTTTGCAGACCATCAAAATTCTTTGTGAGCAAACCAGGGCCAAGGTATACCTCAAGCATGTTGCCGGTGAAATGGGTTGTCATTCCGACCTTAAATCCACGTGTACTCTCAAATACTTGAGTATATGCATAGTTACCATCCGTCCTGATTACCTCACCCATAATATCTTTGTCATTATGATGGTAATAGCAAATTTCATTTTGTCTTATGGGACCATCAGCCTTGACTACAACCATATTTGCAATTATTGAAGTAATCTCTCCTGTGCATGTATATAAATTATTACTCATTGGAATTTAATAATGGATTCTTTTCAATTTCTTTTGTCCAAATATTTTCGCATATTTCTTCATACGAGGTAATCTCCTCTAATTGGTAGACTCTTTTCCATCTATTATGAATTAAAAGTTTAAGTGTATATCCAAGGATTATCTCAATTGAGAAATAGCAAAAAAGGTTCATTTCATCAATTAATCCCCATTTCAGTTGATCAATAGCAATTTCTCTTTTTAGCAAATTGTCATTTTCTAAAATTTTATCGATAACCTCAGCCAATGGCCACTCTACCTGTATTTCTTTATGATCGGCCGGAAATTCTACAAGCCTTTTTGCAAAATCGTCTTCACCAACCACCTGAGATTGTTTTGGAATTGCAAATTCTTCACACTTTTTTACAGTAAGGTAGTTTCTTAGATTCAATTCAAGAACTGCCCATTTTTCAATGAATCCATTACCTGATTGTCTCAGGTAATGGTAATATTCATCAAACAACCCCAATTCCATCTCCAGAATTTTATAGTCTGATCTTTTCTGCCAGAATTTTTCAGAGAACCTTTGCAAATAGGCCGGTAATAAATTGAATTGTTCGGATTCAGGATCAAACCAATCCAACATATAGGGGAGTGTCGTTTCAGTTTCTACTGATCCATTTGTGAAATATTCTAACACAGGATTATGTCCCTGTACCATCACCAGCATGTTTAACCAATTCAGATGGTTTGGCTGTAAGTAGGGTGTAACATCATTCAAAAATTCCCTGAGTCCATAAGATCCATATAAAGGGTCAAAAATGAGTTCCGGCAAGGCCGCTATTTGACAATAATACCTATTCATTTTCAGGGGAAGTAAAAAGGTATTCCTGGATTCTTGGTTTCATGAATATTTTAAAAAAATTCTCAAGATCCTTATCACTAAATGAAAGCTTAAATCCTTCTGAATTAGAAATTATCTGAAATCCATTTTTTATTGATGGATCAAAAAGTATTTGTTTCTTGCTTTTCATAATCTGTAACGCCCCGGACTTAAAAATTCCATCCAGCTTTCCCAATTGTTTCTCCGAAAATATGAGTGATAAATCATCTATAGGCCCATTTCCCATATTCCACTTCTGGACAAGCTCCAAAACAAGGGATTTAAGAAAATCCATATCCTCTAATAAATTTTTCGATATTGTTTGTGAAGCATCTGTCACGATACTTTCCGTTATCTTCTCTTTTGTTATGGCTAGAACCTGTCTCGAAATTGATTGCAATTCTTCTTTTATGCCCCGGTGGATCTCCTGAGACTTTCTCTCGGCTTCCAGAATAATATTATCAGCTTTTTGCTGTGCATCATTGATTAATCCAGTTGCCTTTTCTTCTGCTTCTTTAAGAAGGATATTTGCCTGATTTTGGGCTTTTTCAACTCCTTCCTGATAAATTTTTTCCGTTAATTCCTGAATCTTTGATGTCATATAAATATGCCTTTAGTTGGTTATTGTTTTTACATATCAGATTATTAAGAAATTAAGCAACGCTGAAAAATCGTTATCACGTCCGGGCACGATGCTTAATACTGCTGTGGGACAATTGTGTTTTCTAAGGTTGTAAAAAAGTCCTATAATTTTCTTGTTTTTTTATATTAATATCAGACGGTACTTTTGATTATCAGCTGTTTAAGGATTGCAGGGACCAAAATATTATCAATGTTTGTCTCAACCATTAGATAAGAGTATCAGGGTACAATAAGTAAAACAGGAATTCCGTTCGTGCAATTAGAAGATGATTTGAGCTTTATTGTAAAAGATCTCTTGAATCTTTGGTAATTATTTTTTTCAATAACAACCAGGTTACAGCTCGTTAGATTCAGATAATTTCGGATAAGATCCATTGACGCATTACTCAAATAATCTGTGGTAACATTGATTCCGGGAAAGTGTTTAATAATATTAGATTTGATGTTCTCCTGGTTATCCTGGGTGTCATCCTGGGCAGCAAATAAAATATGAATTTCTGATCTGACTTTGCCACTAAGATATATTAGTTTATCCAGTACTTTTACAGAGGGTTTGTTGTATGGATCTGTGATGAAAACAATTTTGTTGATTTCTGAATCCGAAAACCTGCCTGGTAAAATAAACAGAGGATGAGAACTACATTTTATTACACTGGAAATTTTACGCTGGATTAAAAACCCGGTATCAGGGATTGAATTATACAAACCAACCACTACACCACCAATATCATTCAGGTTCAATTGATTTGACAGGAGGGAACTCAGGTTTCCCTCGATTGATAAAAGCTTTACCTTCCTTTTTGGAATTTCAAACTGGTTTAATATTTTGTTTCTTAAATCTTCAAGTTCATCAATTGAAATCTTTTCTAATATTGGGACAATGTCCCGATGCATGGAATGCCCCACCTCGGGTTTTTGATAGGTTTGCAGAAGATTTATGATTATTTCCCCGTCTCTCAAGAATTTCATGGCAAAATGTACAGCATCCCAGGTTCCTCCAGAAAAATCTGTTAGAATTAGTATGTTTTTTGCCATGGTTTAGTAATAAATTGACATTAAATTGTCTCTTTCAGAATATGTATCAGTTGTAACAAATTTATCCTGAAAAATTCTGGTTCAATATAAGGAAAATTCTAAAAATCATAAGGATTAACCCCCAAAAGAATAGGAATAATCGGTATTATTTACTTATCGAGATGTAAGGAATGCCTTTGCCGTATGGTTCTGTGAGAACCTACACTGTTTAACTTCAGTAAATCAGCACATTAACCTAAATGTAGAATCTGGTATGATTTGGATTTTATCATTTTAGCTCTGACTCTGTATATGTACATAGACTTTTTTAATTGTGGGACGTACTGGAATCGAACCAGTGACCTCATGCCTGTCAAGCATGCGTTCTGAACCAACTGAGCTAACACCCCGGGGAATACAAAAATAGGAAAAATATCTTTTTTACAGTATCCCTTTAGGTTTACCCGGTTATTCAATCATGAACTTACCTCTGAACACCTTTTCACCCCTGAGTTCAATGAAATACAATCCTGCGTTTAAATTATCTCTTTCCAGTTCATATTCTTCATTCATGCTCTTTTTGCCTGCCCCGGACGGGAAACACGGCTCGAGCTTGGAAGCGCCAATCCTGTAATAAAGAACTGTTCACCTTATCATCAAATAAGGATTGAATAAATTACTTATTTACTACCAGTTTTAATTGTCCGGTCTGCCTGCCTGAATCAGAGATACCTATAATATTTACGATATAAATTCCCGGTGACAGATTATGCCGGATGGATATGTTTTGGTAACCGGGAGCAAGTTCCGGGCTATGCAGGCTGTAAACCAGTTGTCCTGCAGTGTTAAAGATTTTTACATCTATATCCGATGAGCGATCTAAGGTCAGGCTAAGTTTTACATCCCTGCCCGATGGATTTGGTGACAGCCTGGCATCCAGTTCCCGCAGGGACTGAAGGTGTTTTACTGCAGATGGAGCAGTATATTTTACAAGAGTATCCGGGACAGACACCAGTTCAATCCCTTTTTCCATTCCCAGGTTTACCGAGTATTGTTTATCGGTACCGTTATTCCAGTGTTCGGCCACACCCAGGCTGCCTATCGGAGTGCCATCGTTTTCAGGGTCATATTCAACATCATCGGGCCAGTAATCGGAAGAGGCGGCCTGTAAAATATAATCACCCGTTCCGTCAAAATAGGGATACTTTATATTGGAGGGTTTGTTTTTAAATTCTTCCAGGAAAAAATCATAGCACACTGATTCAAGGGCAACCGGGTCCTGTGCCAGGATTAAGGAATTGGGATAATCATTGTTAAACGGCGGCATCTGCCAGCGGAGGAGCTCTGCGCTCCAGTTGCCTGACGACCATAATCCGTCTACCAGGATCAGCAGGGTATTCCCGCCCAGGTATTCATGTCCCATATAATCGACCAGTTGCCGGAATTTTTTTGGTCCCGGATCTGTAGATGGGAAACTGTAATGCATAAACATCGCTGACTGGGAACTGTTACCGTCATCATCCTCAATGATGGATCCCTGGTGGTTTTTTGCTGCAAATGTTATCCCTGCTGCATCGTGGGCTTTCAGGGCGGGTACGTTGATCATGTAGGCTGCATCAAGATAGCACTGTGGCAGCGTGGTACTGTGTTGGCCATCACTGAAAAACAATTCATGGTAGGCAGACCTTTCGGTGGCCACCCTTCCGTCAATACCCAAATCATCAATGTAATTCACATCGGGGAACTCGGAAACCAGGTGATCCCAATGAATGTTTGAAAAACGCCTGTAGGGATCCCCGAGGGTGATGTCTGCCTCTGCAACACCCACCACGTTAACCAGCTGGCGCAGCAAGGCAAGCAATACGTGGGGGGAGGTATCCATCCTGTCGAACCATTGTGTTTTATTTGTTCCGTCCACACTACAACAGGAGGTGGTCAGGTTGATCTTGATCACAATTTTTTCACCCGTGGAATAAGCCACATTTCCCAAGCCATGTGCCCGGTTAAAAGCAGTAAATAAGGTGTCCCATGCAACTGAAACCTCATCAACACCGGCCAGTTTTCGTAAACCATCCTCAAACATTTGATCAACCACATCCTGGTCTGTTTTCTGATACCAGTAATTGCCATCCGAATTATTGGTTAATGTTCCGTCTGTTGCTTCGGGGTCCCATACCCAGACAACCCGTCCCGGGATGGCCCCTGTGCCGGTCCCGACCGGCATATTGGGAATAATATCTGCAGCCGATATGAGTGTGCTGTCTGCGCTGGCTGCTTCCGGATTTCTAACGATCAGAAGAAACATGCCAAAAGAAAGGACAGCGGCACCAACCAGCACTTTCCATCCGGTCAGTTTCCGTATAAGCTTTAATCCATACATGGAGGAGGTTATCCCTAATAAATAGATGATAAAAGAGGAAATAACCGGGGCGGCTGCCCGCATACATGGATAGGTTGCCCTGCTGGGCTTGGGAATAACCCTTACAAGGAACCAGATGGTGGATGCGATGCCACTGAATATGAAGAGTACCTTGAGGGAAAATAACTTCTTACAGAGGATTTGAATCTTATTTGATATTTGCATTTTGATACCGGATTTAGTCTTTGAATACTTTTTGAACAGTGAAATGTAGTAAGAAAAACCACTATTTTAATTATTAAACCAGATTAATCTGAAAGAAATGAAGGATTTTACGATGTTGTCAACGTGAAACCTGCAACCTCTTTAATACCACTTATAGATCCTCAACCCGATCAGGAAGCAGATCGTACCCAAGCCGGTAAGGATGGAAGAATTAACAATCACCTGCCCTATACCAAATCCTTCAATAAATACCCCGCGTAATGAATCGGCCAGCATGGTGAGGTAGTCTTTATGCTCCTTCCGGGATGGACAGATCTATGCCATCAACGGCCTTGACATCGCCGAAATATTTCTTTACCTGCTGAACCTGTATGGCCGGATGATTTTCCAATGCCTTGGATGTTTTATCTCAAAGCCTGTGTTTCGGAGGCCGAAAAACCTTCTTTAATTTTGTCGGTTCTGAACTGCCATGAAAGGGAGATATAAAAAACCTCCAGTTTGGTATAGTCTGAGAACGAAACATTGCTGTTTCCCAGGTCGTTACCAACATAATCCAGGTTAAGAAAATCGCCCAGGTAGTATTTGAATTTCAGATTTACACCTCCCGGGAATTGTATCCCTGCAAAAACAGAGGGTACAAATAACTTTGTCTTATCGCTGAACCATTCGGAATCTTTTATACTTGAACCATCCCGTTCGTTGCTGTACCAGCGTTTTGCCTTGTAATGAAAAAGCATCTCATATTCAGCACCACCCAGAAAATATATATTGTGCTTAAATGATCCCAGTTTCAGACCCAGGGGAACACCAACGGCATAAGCCCTGCGAATGGTTTTCTGCGGAATGTTGTCGTCGTATATGAATCCAACATTGCGCAAGGCTGTTCCGGTATAAAATCCAACATAATTTCCTATATCAAAATGCCAGTATTGACCTAAATGTAAAAACATGGTAAAACGCATGGGTTTATTGGTGACTGTCCCGTTGGCAAGTTCAACATCGGCGAACTGAAATAATAACTCACCGCTTGATTTAGGATATATTTCCTGTGCTTTTAAGTTGACCAGGGACAAAACAAAAATAGTGACCAATATTATTACGGGTTTTTTCATAATATAGAATTTTAAATCCTGTGAGCGCATTGGCGAACTCAGGAACTCGTTTCCTTCCGAGTATTCGGGGCGAGGAGCTTCAATCAGGCAAAACTAAAGAATTATTTAATAACCTCAGGAAGGAGAATTAAGATTTTGATGTATTTTATTATTTGCCCTGTTAAAATCCTTATTAGGTGTTTTTAAATCCCGGTTTCAACGCAGTCTCAATAAAATCATCAAATTCTTTCATTAATAATCTTAATACGGGGTGATCCACATTGAACAAATATTCATTCACCTGATATACAGGCAATACCCTTGGTGAAGTCCCGGTAATAAATGCGGCCTCAAATGTGTGCAATTGGTCAATAGTTATTATTAATTCATTTACCAGGATTTTCTGATCGCGGCATAATTGCAGGACATATTTCCTGGTAATTCCTGGTAATACCATGTCGACAGGAGGAGTTAATACTTTGTCCCCCGAAATAAAAAACACATTGGCTTTACTGGCTTCTGTAATCCGGTCGTGATCATCAAAAAACAATACTTCATACAGATTGTTCTTATCGATGTATTCTTTAACTGCTGCCCTGTGCTGTGGCCTCCAGATCTTTTTATGCGGATCGGTCCTGGTAAAGTGATAAGTTTGAAGCCTGACACCCTTTTCATACTGGTCCGGAGTTGGATAATGATGGGTGACAAAATAGGCCAGGAATTTATTCCGGCCAACTGGATTGCAGTTAAATACGATTTTAATGTTACCTTCCATGATCCCATTCAGCGCAGGCAAATGAGAAACCATAACCTGCAGGGAGTCAGGGGTATGCCAGATATCAAGTCCGGCCAGGTGGGCCGATTGCTCCAGCCGGTTCAAATGATCCCTGATAAATAATATCTTGCCCTTCATCACACGGACTACATCATAGATTGAAGTCCCCACATCGATCATTTCGGGATTAAACCGCTCGCAGTCGACAATTTCACCGTCGAAGATAAATTTATGGTGAATGCACTCTTTCATTGAATGCCATAAAGATATCAATTGTTCCTGGTTCTTCGTTCCTCGTTCATCGTTGGAGTGGGTGAGGGTGTGGGAATAGGATCGGTGTCAGATGGATTAAGCAACCAAATTTGCAATTTTAAGGTCTTCAATCACTGAAAGTTGTAGAAATACCGGATTTTACTTAAATTGTGATGATTTTCGGTTTTGAAAGATTGCAAATATAATATAGAAAGCAATGTCTAGCAAACTTGTGTTTTTTGTTGATGACGACAAGATGATCCTCAATCTTCTTGAATATACTTTCAAGAGCAGGTCGGGAATTCAGGTTAAGACCTTTTTTTCCGGAGAAGAATGTCTTGAAAACATGCATTTGAAACCAGACCTGATAGTGCTTGATCACATATTCCCGGATGATCTGGGAAAGTTAAGCGGGATGGATGTGCTGGTCAAATTAAAGGGAATGAACTCCAAGGCAGATGTTATTGTATTGTCTTGCCAGGAGGACGAAAACCTGATACCTCAGTTTTTAGAGAACGGAGCCCGAAAATACATATCCAAAGACGACTATTTTATTGATGATTTAATTGAGTCGATCGAAGAGGTGATTGGCCGTTAATACTCTTTCCTTACTTTGTTTTAATATCCGCATTAAGACAAGAAAATCTTTTTTATAATTCATTTAAATTTATACTTTTGCACGACAAATTTTGGATGTTGTGCGAGGTTTGAGGAAATATGTGATTCCCTTCACGGGATTGAAAGACGGAAATCATACATTCAATTTTGTAATTGATGATAAGTTCTTTGAAGCTTTTGAAGAGTCGGAGGTGAAAAGCGGGATCGTAAATGCCCAAATCGATCTGATTAAAAATCCCCTTTTCCTGGAGATGCATTTTAAACTGGATGGGAAAGTAAAGGTAACATGCGACCGGTGCCTCGAAGTGTTTAATATGGCAATATATTACGAGGATATACTTTACTTCAGATTTGGGGAAGAGTCATATGAACAGTCTGAGAATGTGATTATCTTGTCGCCTAAGGAGTATGAGGTTGATACGGCCCAGTACCTGTATGAATTTGTTCACTTATCACTTCCTTACCAGAAAATACATCCTGAGAAGAATGGTAAATCGGAATGTAATAAAAGCATGATTGAAAAGCTCAATAAACTGAAAACAGAAGAACAGAAAACTGATCCCAGATGGGATCAATTAAAAGATATATCTGATAAAAATTAGTAATAATGGCACATCCGAAAAGAAAAACATCGAAGCAAAGAAGGGATAAGAGAAGGACACATATAAAGGCTAAAAGTCCCACATTAGCCATATGCCCTACAACCGGCACCGTACACAGGTATCATCGTGCATATTATGTGGATGGAAACCTGTATTACAAAGGGAAACTGGTTGTTGAGGAGGATGCAAAAGGCTAATATCAAATACCTGGTTGAATCACTGCATGCAGTAGTTTGTTCACTATGCATCGATTTCTTAATAACTGTAAGCACTTTCAGGTTTCTTGTCTTTACCGGGACAAAAACAATTGAATCATAGTGAACCAAAACCTATAAGGAATATTTCATTCATGACAAAGATCAGAGCGGCAATTACAGGAGTCAATGCGTTTCTGCCAGAATATCGTTTGACCAATGAAGAACTCAGCAAAATGGTCGATACCAGCGACGAATGGATCATGCAAAGGATAGGGATTAAGGAGAGGCGGATCCTTAAAGAACCAGGCAAAGCAACTTCAGACATGGGTGTTGAAGCAGTTAAAGGATTGTTGGAGAAAACAGGAGTTTCACCGGGTGAGATTGACCTTTTAATCACAGCTACTGTTACACCCGATATGATGTTCCCATCAACAGCTAACCTGATCAGTTATAAGGCTGGATTAGAAAATGCATGGTCGTATGATATACTGGCCGCCTGTTCCGGATTTCTTTATGCACTACAAGCCGGAGCAGCAAATATTGAAAGCGGAAATTGTAAAAAAGTAATTATTGTTGGGGCAGATAAAATGTCCTCCATTACCGATTATACTGACAGAACCATTTGTCCGCTGTTTGGTGATGCCGGAACGGCTGTATTACTTGAACCTACTGAAGAAGAGGCAGGTGTTATGGATCACGACTTACACTCGGATGGATCGGGTGGGAAGCACCTGTTTCTCAAAGCCGGCGGATCCCTTCATCCAGCAAGCCATGAAACGGTCGATAACAATGAACACTATGTATACCAGGAAGGACAGACCGTTTTTAAATTTGCTGTTTCAAGAATGGCAGATGTATCGGTTGAAATGATGAAAAAGCATCAGATTACTCCTGAAGACCTCGCATACCTGGTTCCGCATCAGGCCAATATGCGTATTATTGAAGCTGTAGCCAGGAGAATGGGCATTCCCAGAGAGAAGGTAATGATTAACATTCAAAAGTATGGAAATACCACTGCTGCAACCATTCCTCTGTGCCTCTGGGAATGGGAAGATAAGCTCAGGAAAGGAGATAACCTTATCCTGGCGGCATTTGGCGGAGGATTTACCTGGGGATCAATTTTCCTAAAATGGGCTTATGATCCGAATTAATTTATAACTTTGAAAATCTGAAAGATAGAATACTGATTAGGATTTCTAAAAGATCAGAAGATGGCAAAATACAACAACGAAAACGAAACCAACGGGATCAATATCATTGGAGTTGGTACAGAAATAACGGGAGACGTAATCTCAAACGGGGATATACGTGTGGATGGAAGTCTTACAGGAAAACTGAAAACCAAAGGGAAAGTGGTTGTTGGTGAGACAGGGAAAGTAAAAGGAGAGATAAGCTGTAAAAATTCTGATGTGGAAGGATCGATAGAAGGTAAAATTAATGTTTCCCAATTACTATCCCTGAAGGCTACAGCACAGATCAATGGCGATATCGTCGCCGCCAGGCTGGCCATTGAACCAGGATGCAGATTCTCCGGTAACTGCGATATGAATAGCGGAGGCTTTGTTAATGAAGAAAAAGCCAAAATCATCGAAAAACCAGAAGAACAACCAGTCGAATCTAAGTAACTATGCAAAATACTCCACAATTGCATTTCAGATGATTGCAATTATTTTAGTGGGAGTATTTGGAGGCATAAAATTAGACCAGGTAGTTCGTATTGAATTTCCTGTTTTCACAGTAGTGCTGACCATAGTTTCAGTGATTCTTTCAATGTATTATGCGATAAAGGATCTGTTGTAGATGAAGTAATAACCTTAAGCTCTCATCATGGACGCAGGTTTGAAAAAATTTACTCTCCTTTTATTTTCTTTAACTGTTGTTCTTACCCTTATTGGCTTCCTGGTGATGAAATATTTTGTTCCTGATTATTATTATATGGGTTTCCTGTTCCTTCCTCTCTTGTTGTTTGTTATCACCATAGGTGTTCACCAGTACCTGATCATTGCAAGTCAGGGAGACAATAAAAAATTCACCTATAAATACTTGGGCGCAACCGGGTTAAAGATGTTCGTCTATCTGATTTTAATAGTGATCTATTTACTGTTAGACAGGGAACATGCTGTACCATTTCTCATTTGCTTTCTCATTTTGTATGTTTTATACTCCCTTTTTGAAGTTTTATCAGTACTAAAATATTTGAAAAACAACAAGTAATATAAAATAAACCTAATCATTTTTACTATTTTTAAGATCTTAATAATAGCGCAATAATCCAAGGTGAGCAGAAAGATCATTTCATACATTTTAGGGGCCCTGTTTTTCTTCCTTATTGTGGCAGCCAAACCGCAACAGCACCAGACAGAAAATTCTGCTCAGCAACCACAGGAACATGTAGACGAACAACATGGGGACGATCAGAACCAGGCTGACGACCAGCATGAGGTGGGATTTAATCCCGGTGAATTTATTTTTGATCACATAGGCGATGCCCATGAATGGCACATCCTGACCTATAAAGATTTTCACCTGAGCCTTCCTTTGCCGGTAATTTTATACAGTAAGTCAAAAGGGCTGAATGTATTCTTATTCAGTAAATTTCATCACGGACACGATGATTATAAAGGATTCAGGTTTGAGCTTCATGGCGACAACAAGGGTAAAATAGTTGAAATCCTGGACGACGGATCAGTACAACCCCCTTCTCTTAATCTCTCTTTTACAAAAAATGCATTTGCCATACTGGTTAGCTGCCTGCTGCTTTTATGGTTGTTCCTTTCGGTTGCCAGGGCTTATAAAAAGAGACCAGATAAGGCTCCAACCGGGATGCAAAACCTGGTTGAGCCCATTATTCTTTTTATACGGGATGACATAGCGATTCCATCCATAGGTGAGAAAAAAGCGGAGCGATTCCTGCCCTTCCTGCTGTCTATTTTCTTTTTTATCTATATTAATAACATGATGGGGCTAATCCCGATTTTTCCGGGAGGAGCAAACGTAACTGGCAATATAACAGTTACCATTGTGCTGGCGTTGTTTACATTTTCTGTAATCACAATCAACGGAAATAAAGAATACTGGACCCATATATTTAATCCTCCGGGAGTCCCCTGGTGGTTGAAATTCCCTGTACCGCTGATGCCGATCATTGAGATCGTTGGGATGTTTACCAAACCATTTGTGCTGATGGTCCGGCTTTTTGCCAATATTTCGGCCGGTCATATCATAGCTATGGGATTTTTCAGCCTGATCTTCATATTCGGACAGATGCAGGTGGCCATGGGATATTTGGTATCACCATTAACCCTGGCTTTCACGATATTTATGATCTTCCTGGAATTACTGGTTGCCCTGATACAGGCTTATGTGTTTACCCTGTTATCGGCAATCTATTTTGGGATGGCCGTAGAAGAACATCATTAGCCGTGAGCGGTGAACGGTGAGCGGTGTGATAAGAAAAAGGTTAGTTCAAAATATTTTCAACGCACTACACTTCACACACATTATTTTCAATTAATTTTTACGTTATGACTGTTTTATTGATTTTATTGCAGGCTGCAGCTATTGGCAAAATGGGAGCTGCACTTGGTGCTAGTATTGCGGTTGTTGGAGCAGCTTTGGGGATTGGCCGTATTGGCGAAGCTGCCATGGAAGCCATTGCCCGTCAACCTGAAGCCGCAGGCGACATCAGATCGAACATGATCGTTGCCGCAGCGCTTATTGAAGGGGTTGCTTTCTTTGCCGTAGTGGTTTGTCTGCTGATTCTCTTTATTTAGTAAAGAGAGTTGAAAAATTTGTGCAATCCTGCGGTTGGCAGGATTGCACAATATTGATTGGTAACTAAATAATTAATGATATGGAACTGGTAACACCGGGTATTGGTTTATTATTCTGGATGCTTTTAATGTTCGGGGTAGTGTTGTGGGTGTTGAAAAAATTTGCCTGGAAACCCATTCTGAATGCCCTGAAAAACCGTGAGCTTTCGATCCAGGAAGCACTCATGACAGCAGAAAATGCCAGGCAGGAATTGGAATCCTTAAAGGCTGATAATGAAAAAATCGTGGCAGAGGCCAGGGCCGAGCACGATCTGATTCTGAAAGATGCAAAAGGAGTCAGGGAAGAGGTCATTAACCTGGCCAGGGAACAGGCAGCAGAAGAGGCTAAAAAGATGATCAGGGCTGCAAAAGAAGAAATTAAAAATGAAAAGGATTCAGCCATAGAGGAAATCAAAAACCAGATAGCTGAATTGTCGATCGGCATAGCCGAGAAAATTCTTCGGGAGAAACTGGCAGATAGAGGCACTCAGAAAGAATTGATCGACAAGTGGATGAAAGACATTGAACTGAACTAAACAGCGTTTGACCGGGGCTCAGATTATGAACGACGGAAAAATATCAGTGAGATATGCCAAGGCATTATTGAGCAGTGCTTCGGATCAGGGGAAACTTGATCAGGTCAGGAATGATATGGAAGCCGTATTGCAAATACTCCGTGAGGTTCCTGAGTTAAAGCATTTACTGCATAGCCCGGTCATTGAACCCTCCAAAAAGGAAGCGATCCTTGTTGAGGTTTTCAAGGGGAAAGTAGATTCATTGACCCTTTCGTTTTTCCGGATGATAGTCAAGAATAAACGTGAGGAATTCCTTCCCTCCATGGCCAGGATGTACCTCGAATTTTTCAAGGAGGAGAAAGGAATTAAATCGGTAACCGTAACCACTGCTGTTCCGATTGATCAAGAGATCAGGTCATCCCTGGTTAAACTGATAGAGGATGCTTATAGAGCCATCATCGAATTGGGAGAGAACGTGGATAAAAAGCTTATCGGAGGATTTATCCTGAAAATTGAAGATGTTCAATTGGATGCCAGTGTTGCAGGCCAGTTAAAGAGAATAAAGCAAGAACTGCTTTCCACACCTTTAGTAAAAACAGATAAAAAATAAAATATCATGGCAGCAATAAAACCTGCAGAAGTTTCTGAAATACTTAAAAAGCAATTAGAGGGGATTAAAACAGATGCCGAACTGGAAGAGGTAGGCACTGTATTGCAAGTAGGTGACGGAATTGCACGTATCCACGGATTAACCAATGTGCAGTCGAATGAACTCATTGAATTTGAGAATGGAATTAAAGGAATAGTGTTGAACCTGGAAGAGGACAATGTCGGGGCCGTATTGTTTGGTTCATCTGATGAGATCAGGGAGGGCGACCTTGTTAAACGAACCGGAAAAATTGCCAGCCTGGATGTTGGCGAAGGCATGCTGGGACGAGTCATTAATACCATTGGTGAGCCCATCGATGGTAAAGGACCGATCAAGGGAACCACCTACGAATTACCATTGGAAAGAAAGGCCCCCGGGGTTATTTACCGTCAACCTGTTAACCAGCCGGTACAAACAGGATTAAAGGCCATCGATTCCATGATTCCCATTGGACGTGGACAACGTGAGCTGATCATTGGTGACCGGCAGACAGGAAAAACAGCCATAGCCATCGATACGATCATTAATCAGAAGGAGTTTTATGAGCGTGGGGAACCGGTTTTTTGTATCTATGTTGCCATCGGACAGAAAGGTTCAACCATTGCCACCATTGCAAAAACGCTTGAAGAACATGGAGCCGCCGATTACACTGTGATCGTTGCTGCCACTGCATCCGACCCGGCTGCATTACAGTTTTTTGCCCCCTTCGCAGGATGTGCCATCGGTGAATTTTTCAGGGATACTGGAAGAGATGCACTGATCATTTATGATGACCTTTCAAAACAGGCAGTATCTTATCGTGAAGTTTCACTATTGTTAAGGAGGCCCCCGGGAAGGGAAGCTTATCCGGGAGATATTTTCTACCTGCATTCAAGATTGCTGGAGAGAGCTGCAAAAGTTGTAGAATCGGATGCGATAGCCAAACAAATGAATGATCTGCCTGAATCCCTGGTTCCGATTGTAAAAGGAGGGGGATCATTGACCGCATTGCCTATCATCGAGACCCAGGAAGGAGACGTTTCTGCATATATTCCAACTAACGTTATCTCTATTACAGACGGACAGATTTTCCTTGAATCGACGCTGTTTAATGCGGGTGTCCGTCCGGCTATTAATGTAGGCATATCAGTATCAAGGGTCGGAGGTAAAGCCCAGATTAAATCCATGAAGAAAGTAGCAGGGACCCTGAAGATAGACCAGGCTCAGTACCGTGAGCTGGAAGCTTTCGCCAAATTTGGATCTGACCTCGATAAAGCCACTCTGGCGGTACTCGATAAAGGAGCAAAAAATGTGGAGATCCTGAAGCAGGGGCAATATTCCCCGGTATCTGTGGAAAGACAAATTGCCATTATCTTCTGCGGTACACATGGATTGCTGGCAGATGTACCCCGGGATAAGGTGAAAGAATTTGAAGTGGAATACCTCGATTATCTTGAAGTAAAACATAAAGATTTGATGAATACCCTCAAGGCGGGATCAATGGAAAAAAAGGAAGAGGAGATTCTTGAGAAGGTTGCCAGGGAGATCTCTGCCAAATATAAAAAGTAAATTTAGAGATCCTGAAACGAGTTCAGGATGACAAAGTAATAGTGTATGGCGAATCTGAAAGAAATACGAACAAGGATATCTTCTGTCGCATCAACCAAGCAGATTACCAATGCCATGAAAATGGTGTCGGCTTCAAAGCTCAGAAGGGCCCAGGACGCCATTATCCAAATCAGGCCCTATGCCAATAAACTTCAGGAGATACTGGCTGATGTAAGCGATTCACTAGTGGGTGATGAGGATAACCTCTATTCCCAGGTCCGGGAAATTGAAAAAGTACTTTTCGTCCTGATCACTTCCAACAAGGGATTATGTGGCGCATTCAATTCAAATATCACTAAAGCTTCTATTAACCTGGCTAATGAAGAATACGGCAACCTTTTAAGGAGCGGCAATCTGCACTTTTTATCCATAGGAAGACATGGTGGTGATTATCTGACGAAAAGGCAATATACAGTCGTCGATAAAAAGCCGCAATTGCTTAATGACCTGCGTTTTGAAAACGTTAAGCCTCTGGGGGAAGACCTGATCACTAAATATGTTTCGGGTGAATATGATAAAATTATTGTTCTGTATAACCAGTTTAAGAATGCCGCAGTCCAGATCATTACTGCTGAACAGTTTTTACCCATAGAATTGCCAGAGGAAGACCAGTACGAAGAACACCATACTTACCTGGATTATATTTTTGAACCATCCAAACACTATATCGTCACTGAGTTGATCCCCAGGTCATTAAAAATTCAACTTTACAAAGCTCTTCTCGATTCTAATGCAGCAGAACATGGGGCGCGCATGACTGCCATGCACCAGGCAACAGATAATGCCACTGAACTGTTAAAAGACCTCAGGCTGAATTACAATAAGGCCAGACAGGCATCCATTACAAATGAGATATTGGAAATTGTTTCGGGAGCGGAAGCTTTGCGCGGGTAAAATCCTATTTTTCTATTTCTTCTCTCAGGATATAATTATAGTTTTCCCAGAATGAATCATCTTGTTCTCCAAGCTGTTGTGGAATGGGGAATTTCCTTTTGATCAATTTGCCGTACCTGGCAGAATATAACTGGTCCATATTAAAATCGGTTATAACAAACTGAATGGTATTATTAATGTCAGCAAGATATTGATCGTTCAGCCATAACAGGTGGAAATTATAGCTGATCCTCACATAATCCAGGAACCATTTGTCTTTGTGCATCCTGTAATTTACCGAGCAATCAAAAGAATTGGTCTGGGTGTAAATATCCAGCTTATTCAGTTCAGATTCAGTATAGATATCCACCACAGAAGTGTGTTTTATATGATATGGATTGATGCGGTAATCGATCCTGATGATGGCAAGTGAAAGCTTGTCGATGCCTAAAACAGCCTCCACCCCCTGAATTGGCAGGCTGTTTTCGTGAATCGTTTCACGGTAAAAAGCGGTCATGCCAACGGGTTGATCAGGATAGTTCTCCGGGATCTGTTCGAGACATTTTTGCAACAGACTCCGGGCCGTCAGGCCTTGTGCCGTTACTTCCTTCAATTCATATACTTCCGGTTGCAGGCTTATTATTATGCTGTCGGTGGTAACCTGGCCAAGTGGAAGGATTTGTTTTTTAAAACCCAGGTATGAAAAGGTCAGAGTATCCGATCTGAATTCAACCGGAAGCCGGATAATAAAACGACCCTGCTGGTTGGAAATAGTGCCGAGACTTTTATTCAGGATCCGGATATTCGTATAGGGTAAGGGCTTGAGGGTTTCTGAATTAGTAACTATACCTGAAATTTGCCAGTAATCCTGTGCACTGGAGACGATAGAGATAAAAGACAGAACAAAAGCTATCCTAATACTCATCCCAGCTCTTAATGGTAATATCATTAATGTTCAGTTTACAAAAAGCGATGATAAAAGCACTGGCCAATTGTGCATTAGTGATCAGGGGTATATTATAGTCTACCGCGTTCCGGCGAATTGAATAATCATTGCTGAGCTCACTCTTCGACAGGTCCTTCGGGATATTTATTACCAGGTCGATCATTCCTCCTTTCAGGTAATCAAGGGTATTGGGTTTTTTATCTTCATCGGGCCATGCCAGGGCGGTCGATTCGATATTATTTAATTTAAAAAAGTCATGTGTTCCCTTTGTGGCAAAAAGGTTATACCCCTTTTCAGCAAGAAGACGGCAACTGTTTATTAACTCTACTTTTGACCGCATAGGACCGGTAGATAACAGAATATTTTTTCCCGGGATGCGGTAACCTACCGATAACATGGATTTCAGGATAGCTTCATAAAAATTATCACCTATACATCCTACCTCCCCGGTTGAAGCCATATCTACCCCAAGTACAGGATCTGCTTTTTTGAGCCTTGAAAATGAGAATTGTGGGGCCTTAATCCCGATATGATCCAGGTCGAAACTTGATTTATGAGGTTTATCAACCGGTACATCCAGCATGACTTTAGTAGCCAGGTCGATCAGATTGGTTTTGAGGACTTTCGATACAAATGGCATACTCCGGGATGCCCGAAGATTACACTCGATCACCTTGATGTCGTTATCCTTAGCAAGGAATTGCATGTTAAAGGGACCTGTAATCTGAAGGGCTTCGGCTATATCTCTTGCTATCCGTTTGATCCTGCGAACAGTCTCAAAGTAAATCTTTTGTGCGGGAAACACAATAGTGGCATCACCGGAATGGACACCAGCAAATTCAACATGTTCTGAAATGGCGTAAGCAAACAGTTCTCCCTTTTTTCCAACCGCATCAATTTCAATTTCCTTGGCTTGCTGAATGAATTCAGAAACCACCACAGGATATTGATTCGAGACCTTTGTTGCCAGGTTCAGGAAATGCTCCAGTTCGTCAATGTTTGATACTACATTCATGGCTGCACCCGACAATACATATGAGGGCCGGATCAAAACCGGGAATCCAACAGTATCGACAAATGCATGAATGTCCTCAATGTTGGTTAGTTCCTTCCAGGCCGGCTGATCAATTTTTAACTTATCAAGCAGCATGGAGAATTTATGACGGTTTTCTGCATTGTCAATAGAAAGGGGAGAGGTGCCAAGGATATTAACCTTTTGTTCATATAACCTCATGGCAAGGTTGTTGGGGATCTGACCTCCCATTGAAATAATAACCCCTAATGGATCTTCCAGTTCTATAATATCCAGTACCCGTTCAAAAGATAACTCATCGAAATAGAGCCGGTCGCATACATCATAATCAGTACTCACTGTTTCGGGATTATAGTTGATCATGACCGATCTGTAACCCTGCTCATTTACAGTATACAATGCATTCACACTACACCAGTCAAACTCCACACTGCTCCCGATACGATATGCCCCTGAACCCAGAACGATAACCGATTTTCCATCATGTGCAAAAGGGATATCATGTTCAGCTCCACTGTAAGTGAGATAGAGGTAATTGGTTTGGGCAGGAAATTCGGCGGCCAGTGTATCGATCTGCTTTACAAAAGGCAAAATGCTATTTTGTTTCCTGTAATCCCTGACTTCCAGTGTTTTTTCAGCCATCGACCGGATATCGGGTTTCATTACATGCCTGGCAATCTGAAAGTCAGAAAATCCAAAAACTTTTGCCTTCTTTATGGTTTCCAGCGGGACATCCTTCAGCTCATTATACTCTTCGAGTTCATTTTTTAATTCGAATATATTTCGAAGTTTTATTAAGAACCACCTGTCGATTTTGGTCAGCTCAAAGATCTGTTCTACTGTATATCCTTTATCAAATGCCTGCTCGATGACAATGATCCGCATATCGGTGGGTTCCGACAATTCTTTCTCGATATCATCAAATGTCAGGTCACGATTACCGGTAAATCCATGCATACCCTGACCAATCATCCGAATACCTTTCTGGATGGCTTCTTCGAAAGTCCTGCCGATCGACATCACTTCGCCAACGCTTTTCATGCTGCTGTCGATCAATTTTGATACGCCAATAAATTTATTGAGGTCCCAGCGAGGTATTTTGCACACGATGTAGTCAAGTGCAGGTTCAAAAAAGGCCGGAGTGGTTTTGGTGACCGAGTTTTTCAGTTCATGCAGGCCATAACCCAGTCCAAGCTTGGCCGCTATAAATGCCAGCGGATAACCGGTGGCTTTTGAGGCCAGGGCACTCGACCGTGACAACCTTGCATTGACCTCGATCACACGGTAATCCTCTGAATCGGGATCGAGGGCAAACTGGACATTGCATTCACCAATGATCCCTATATGGCGTATAATCTTAATGGATAATTTGCGGAGCTTGTGGTATTCGCTGTTGGACAATGTCTGGGAGGGAGCCACCACAATGCTTTCACCCGTATGGATCCCTAAAGGATCAAAATTCTCCATGTTACAGACCGTGATACAATTATTATACTGGTCCCTCACCACTTCATATTCGATCTCTTTCCATCCTTTCAGTGATTCCTCAACCAGTATTTGAGGAGAATAGGTCAGAGTCCTGGCAGCCTGGCTGAGCAGCTCCTCTTCATTGGTGCAAAATCCACTGCCCTGCCCTCCCAGTGTATAGGCTGCCCTGATAATAATAGGAAATCCCAGTTCCCTGGCTGCCTCCACTGCTTCCTTCGAACCTGTTACCGCCTTGCTCCTGGGTGTATGGACATCTATTTCCCTGAGCTTGTTTACGAAATGTTCCCGGTCTTCGGTATCAATAATGGCCTGGACAGGTGTACCCAGAACATTAACATTATATCTTTCCAGCACACCCAGCTGGTAGAGTTCTAGCCCACAGTTCAGGGCAGTCTGACCCCCGAATGACAATAAAATCCCGTCCGGCTTCTCCTTCTTGATAACCTGTTCCACAAAAAATGGAGTAACAGGCAGGAAGTAGATCTTATCTGCAATTTTTTCTGATGTCTGAACAGTGGCAATGTTGGGATTAATTAATATGGTCTTAACATTTTCCTCCTTCAGGGCTTTCAGGGCCTGTGATCCCGAGTAATCAAATTCACCGGCCTCACCAATCTTCAGGGCGCCCGATCCAAGCACAACAACCTTATTAACGTTTTTCATAGGTAGTTAAATAACAATAATTATGGTTAATACAGAGGGGAATTATGCCACGATCCAATAGATATACATTATTACGGGATACATCACGACACGATAAAAATACAGTTTTTTTGCAAATATAGTGGAAGTTGTTAATAAATGTATATATTTGCATTTCGAACGTATAAATATACATTTATGAAGTCAAAAACTCAGCGATTATTGGCTATACGAAAGATCATCGAAAGCGAAAAGATCACAAGCCAGGAGATGTTGCTGGAAAGACTGGCGGATAAAGGTCATTTCGTCACCCAGGCTACCTTATCGCGCGACCTGAAATTCCTGAGAGCAGGAAAGGTTCCGGATCGCAGAGAGTATGTTTACAGGTTGTCAGAGGGCGAGACTGAGCAATTCAATGGAAATACCGGCACTCTCTATCCTTTAAATGGATTTATATCGATTGAATTTGCACATCACCTGGGCGTGATAAGGACTATGCCCGGATCGGCTAACAGCATAGCCTACCAGATTGATCACATGGAGGCCTTCGAGATTTTGGGTACTGTGGCAGGAGATGATACCATTTTGATCATTCCCCGGGAGGATGTGACTAAGGAAGATGTTATAAATGTATTGGTTCAATTAATACCGCAAATAGCAGAAACAGTATAAATCATGGATAAATTTAATATTACAGTAGCGACAGAAAAACATTTAGAATTTGTTCCTCACATTGAAGAAGCCATCATCGTTGCTTCAAAGGTGAAAGGTACAGGTATAGCAAAACGTTCTAAAGAATATATAGCAGATAAGATTGTTAAGGGCAAAGCCGTCATTGCGGTTCATGAGGATGGATCCTTTGCAGGATTTTGCTACGTAGAGACCTGGGGCCATGAGAAATTTGTGGCCAACTCCGGATTAATAGTAGTTGAGAAATACAGGGGCAGAAAGCTGGCCTATCAAATTAAGAGTGAAGCTTTCAGGTTATCGAGGAAATTATACCCATCGGCCAAGATATTCGGTCTGACCACCAGTCTGGCTGTCATGAAAATAAACTCTTCTATTGGTTACCAGCCGGTTACGTTTTCATTATTGACCGACGATGATGAATTCTGGAAAGGATGCCAGACCTGTTCCTATTATGACATCCTGTTTCGGACCAACCGGAGCTTATGCCTTTGTACAGGGTTGTTATACGATCCTTCTGTCGGGGGAAATAAAAAAAATGGCATAGCCGCCAGGAAACGGAATGGCAAAAAAGCTATAAAGCAAAAAAAAGGATTGATCAAGGAATTATTATCAACTAAGAAGTAAGCATATAATCAATAAATCAGAAATAATGAAAGAGAAAATAGTACTGGCATTCAGCGGGGGGCTGGATACTTCATTTTGTGTAAAATACCTGTCTCTGGAGAAGAACTTCGAGGTGCATAGTGTTTTTGTCAATACAGGTAGTTTTTCTGATAAGCAGGAGAAGGAGATAGAAAAGAAGGCATATTCCCTTGGTGTTACAATGCATAAGATCATTGATGTTTCGGATGCCTATTACAGCCGTTGCATCCGGTACCTGATTTTTGGAAATATGCTGAGAAACAAGACCTACCCGATGTCGGTAAGCTCTGAGCGGACTTTCCAGGCTATGGCTGTAGCCGAGTACGCCTCACAAAATGGGATAGGATACATTGCCCATGGCAGTACCGGGGCCGGTAACGACCAGGTCAGGTTCGAACTTATTTTTAATATTATAGTACCTGATATCCAGGTGCTGGCACCAATCAGGGATCTGCAATTATCAAGGGAGGAGGAAATTGAGTACCTGAAGAAAGCCGGGATCAGTGAATCCTTTTCACAATATGAGTACAGTATTAACCAGGGACTCTGGGGGACATCTGTAGGAGGCAAAGAAACATTGACCTCACATCAGGGATTACCGGAAAATGCATTCCCGGGACAAAAAGAGATCGATGAAAGCCTTCAGATTGAGGTTGAGTTTTTAAACGGGGAGCTGGTTGGTGGTGTGAATACCATTAAAAACATCCAGAAGCTGGGATCGTCCTTTGCCATTGGCAGGGGTATTCATGTGGGAGAAACAATCATTGGCATCAAAGGAAGGGTTGGTTTTGAAGCGGCTGCACCCCTGATCATTATCCAGGCCCACCAGGTGCTGGAAAAACATGTCCTGAGCAAATGGCAGATTTACTGGAAAGATCAGCTGTCGGAATGGTATGGGATGATGCTTCATGAAGGACAATACCTGGATCCGGTAATGCGCGATATTGAAGGCTTCCTGCTCCATAGTCAGAAAACAGTGAACGGCAAAGTATTTGTGAAGCTGCGGCCATACACTTTCAATATTGAAGGGATATCATCTGATCAGGATCTGATGCAGGCCTCGAATAGCAAGTATGGTGAAATGAATAATGGTTGGTCAGGAGAGGATGTGAAAGGATTTACGAAGATCCTGAGCAATCCCATGAAGATCTATTATTCTGTAAATAATAAACCAATTGTCACTCAAAAAGAAATAGAATAATGAACAAAATAGCAATTCTGGGAGGTGGAAATATTGGCCAGGCCATAGCGAAGGGGCTTCTGAAAACAGGGCAGGTTGATCCTGGCAATATAACCATTACAAGGAGGAGTAAAGGCTTTCTTATGGACCTTGAAAAGGAGGGAATAAAAACAAGTAATAACAATGTGGAAGCGGTTTTGCAGAGTGAGGTATTGTTGTTGGCTGTAAGGCCCAAACAGTTGCCTGGTTTACTGGCTGAGATAAAATCATCGATCGACCCGAAGAAACACATTATCGGTTCAATGGTAACCGCATATTCCATTGAGGATATCGTGAACGGAATAGGCGTAAATGTACCCGTGATCCAGGTGATGCCCAATACGGCTATTGCTATTGGTGAATCAATGACCTGTCTTGCGGTAAAAGAAGAGTTTTGCGACCAGCTGGAAGTGATCAAATCAATTTTTGACATGCTGGGCAGTACACTCGTCATCAGCGAATCGCTAATATCTGCTTCAACGATATTGGGTGCATGCGGTATTGCCTTTTTCCTGAGGGCTATCCGGGCAGCATCACAGGGGGGAATCCAGGTTGGCTTTCATGCCAGGGAAGCACAGTTAATTGCTGCACAGGTGGCAAAGGGGGCTGCATCACTTTTACTGGAAACCGGCAATCACCCTGAAGATGAGATTGATAGGGTAACCACACCCCGTGGATGTACCATAGCAGGCTTAAATGAGATGGAACACAATGGATTAAGTTCAGCCCTGATTAAAGGAATAGTAAAATCTTATGAGGAGATTGAACAGTTGAAATGAACAAAACCCAGGCACAACATATAGCCATACAAACGCTCAAAGAGCTGATACGGATACCTTCTGTAAGCGGGAATGAGGGAGGTGCTGCAGATTGTATCCAGAGGGTTTTGGAAAACCAGGGCTTTTCAGTAAGTCGCAAGAACCATAATGTATGGTCTGTTTTGCACCGGTCGGATAAGCTGCCAACTCTTTTGCTTAATTCGCATACGGACACTGTACCTCCCGGGGTCGGCTGGACAACAGATCCATTTTATCCCTTGGAAGAGGGCGATAAGATCAGTGGTTTAGGCAGCAACGATGCCGGGGCTTCACTGGTTTCCTTAATGGCTGTTTTTATATTATTATCTCAGGAAAAGAAACTGCCTTTCAATATCATTTTTATTGCCAGCGCTGAGGAGGAAATTTCCGGGAAGAAAGGCATAGAGTCGATTCTGACTAAAATCGGACCAGTTGACCTGGGGATTGTTGGTGAGCCAACCGGTATGAAGATGGCCGTTGCCGAAAAGGGTTTACTGGTGCTTGATTGTACGGCCCATGGGACAACCGGTCATGCGGCAAGGGATAAAGGAAAAAATGCAATATACCTTGCCATGGACGATATCGGCTGGATAAGAAATTACAGGTTCAATAAGAAATCAAAAATTACCGGTGAGGTAATGATGCAGGTAACTCAAATCGACGGAGGGATCAAACACAATATCATTCCCGGTCAATGCTCATTTGTTGTGGATGTAAGAACCAATGACCAATATACAAATGATGAGGTGCTGAAGGTTCTGAAGCAAAACCTGTCAAGCACGGTAGCAGCGCGATCAACCAGGTTAAATGCTTCCGGGATTGCACCCGGTCATCCTATCGTTGAGGCAGCCCGTCAGCTTAATATTGAATGTGCAGGTTCAGATACCCTTTCTGACCAGGCACTCATGCCTTTCCCGACTGTAAAAATGGGTCCCGGATCTTCGGACCGGTCACACACAACTGATGAGTTTATCGAAAAACAGGAAATCATCAGCGGGATTGACACCTATCTGAAGCTATTGAATAAATATGCAGAGTTAATCAATCATAATTGAATACATGAAGACGTGGGATAAGGGATATAAACTGGATGAACAGGTTGAAAAATTCACTGTCGGCAGTGACCGTGTTACAGACCTGGTATTGGCTCCATACGACATCCTGGGAAGCCTGGCACATGCCAGTATGCTGGGCTCCATTGGTATTTTGAGTAAAAAGGAAACCCTACAGCTTACCGGTGAATTAAAAAACTTATATAAGATCATTCAGTCGGGTGATTTTCAAATTGAACCGGATGTGGAAGATATCCACAGCCAGGTTGAGAAGCACCTGATTGAAAAATTAGGAGACCTGGGTAAAAAAATACATACCGGCAGATCAAGAAACGACCAGGTATTGGTAGACCTGCATTTATTTATCCGGGATAAATTAGCTCTAGTTGTCAAGGTAACTGCTGAACTTGCAAAAGTACTTATCGGAATGAGTAACCGGCACAAGGAGATGCTGTTGCCGGGATATACACATTACCAGGTAGCCATGCCGGCATCATTTGGATTATGGTTTGCCAGCTTTGCAGAAAGCCTGGCCGATGATCTGCTGGTTTGCCAGGCTGCTTACAGGATGTCAGACCAGAATCCACTTGGTTCAGGAGCAGGATTCGGATCTTCTTTCCCCTTAGACAGAAAGTTGACGACCCGGCTTCTTGGATTCAGGGATATGCGATACAATGTGATGCATGCCATGAAATCGCGTGGCAAACTGGAGCAGATAGCTGCGCAGGCGCTGGCATCGGTTGGTGATACTTTGAGCAAACTGGCATCTGATGTGTGTCTGTATGCCGGACAGGATTATGGATTTATTGAATTGCCCGGTGAATATACCACCGGGTCAAGCATTATGCCCCATAAAAAAAATCCCGACCTGTTTGAAATGATCAGGGGTTACTGTAACCGGTTGCGTGCGCTGCCCAATGAAATAGCTATGATATCCTCAAACCTGCATACAGGCTATCACAGGGAGTTTCAATTGATGAAGGAACCTTTATTTGAAGGATTTGAAGTTTTACTTAATTGCTTAAGAATTCTTATTAAAGTAATACCTGAGCTGGGGATTAGATCTGCAGATCTGAATCAGGAAAAATACAGGTACCTGTTCAGTGTGGAAGAAGTAAACCGGCATGTCCTGAATGGCTTACCCTTCAGGGAAGCTTACCGGAAAATAGCTAAGGATATCGAAAGTGGAGACTATTCACCGGGACAGGATCTGCAGCACACACATGAGGGGAGCATAGGGAATTTATGCAACGATGAGGTTTTAAACAAGATAGATGAACGTCTGCGTGAGTTTAATTTCCAAACGGGAAACAAGGCATTGCAGAAATTATTAGAAGGATAGAAAAATGAAGAGCAGGGAGGAAATTGTAAACATGGAGCGTATTGTTGTGAAGGTTGGGACAAGTTCACTATCGTTTCCAAATGGGAAAACGAATTATACACGGCTGGAGCGCCTGGCCATGGTGCTTTCCGATCTTCTTAGCGATGGCAAGGAGGTTATTCTGGTATCCTCGGGTGCTGTGGGTGTGGGTGCCGGCAGGCTAAAAATGTATGAGCCCCCCACCGGGCTTGTAGCCCGCCAGGCACTGGCCGCCGTGGGGCAGGCCGAACTGATCAGGATATATCAGAAGTTTTTCGATGAGTACAACCAGATGGTTGCACAGGTTTTATTAACCAGGGATGGCCTTGAAGATGAAACAAGGAAAATGAACGCCCGGAATACCATAAATGAACTATTGCGGATGAAAATTATTCCGGTCATCAATGAGAATGATACGGTTTCGACGGCGGAGATACAATTTGGGGACAACGACAATTTATCGGCCAAGGTGGCCATTCTGATGGAAGCCGATCTGCTGATCATCCTGTCAGATGTTAATGGATTATACTCCGGCGACCCCCATACAGATCCATCTGCCCAAAGGATATCCGTTGTAAAACAGAGTGACCAGACTATTGATCAGTATATCAACGATTCAACTTCTGCTTTTGGGACCGGTGGAATGGCTACCAAAATCCAGGCCGTCAGGTTATGTATGTCGCATGGAATAGATGCATGCATAGTGAATGGAGATGATCCGATAAATGTATTCCGCATTATGTGCGGAAAGGATGTAGGGACACTGTTCCTTTCGAAAGAGGTAGAGCAATAATAACAAATACATATGGAAGATTTGGCAAAGATGGGTAAGACAGCCCGTGAGGCAGCATTTTTCCTGGGATCTGTTTCATCAGAAATGAAGGATAGGTTGTTAAATGAGGTGGCCGGTGAATTGGTGAATAACCAGGACATGATCCTGAAGGCGAATAAAACAGATATGGACCAGGCCGGAAAGAATGGTTTATCAGGGGCCATACTTGACCGGTTGCTGCTTAATGAAACAAGGATCTCAGGCATGTCTGAGGGATTACGTGAAATTGCCCTGCTGGAAGATCCGGTAGGAGAAGTGCTGGAAATGAAAAAACGGCCCAATGGGCTGCTGATTGGTAAAAAGCGGGTTCCTCTGGGAGTGATAGGGATCATTTACGAATCCCGGCCCAATGTAACGGCTGATGTATTTGGACTGTGTATTAAAACAGGAAATGCATCACTGCTCAGGGGAGGGAAAGAGGCCATACATACCAATAAAGCCATCGCAACGCTGATAAAACAAGTCATTTCAAGACTGGGATTCCCTGAAGGAACATTTCAACTGGTGGAAGATACAAGTCGCGAAACAGCAACAAAAATGATGCGGCTCAATGACTACCTGGATATACTTATCCCCAGGGGAGGAGCAGGCCTGATCCAGTCAGTGGTCCAGAACAGCACGGTACCGGTAATTGAAACAGGAACCGGTAATTGCCATATCTATATAGATTCTTTTGCCGATCTGGAGATGGCCGTAAATATTACCGTTAATGCCAAAACACAGAGACCCGGTGTATGTAATGCGGCCGAAACAGTGCTGGTGCATGAATCCGTTGCAGCGGAGGTCATACCCATCCTGACAAAAGAACTGCAAGAAAAAGGTGTTGAGATACGGGGAGATGAAGCAGTTAAAAATCTGGTTCCCGGAGTAAAACGGGCCTCAGAGGAAGACTGGGATACGGAATACCTTGATCTGATAATAACGGCAGGAGTGGTTGGTTCACTCGAAGATGCCATATCACATATCAACCAACACGGTTCTGGCCATTCGGAATGCATTGTCACAGAAAATTATACTCATGCACAACAGTTTCTGTCTGATGTAGATGCCGCGGCAGTATACGTAAATGCTTCCACACGGTTTACTGATGGTTTTGAGTTTGGGTACGGAGCAGAGATTGGCATCAGCACCCAGAAGCTTCATGCACGCGGGCCTATGGGGCTGAAGGAGTTGACGACT
>JADHVS010000164.1 GCA_016783865.1 Bacteroidales bacterium | reverse complement strand
CCTAACCCTATGAGGATGACGCCCATCATGGAAGTAAACAGGCTAAGCTCCCCGGATACCAGCCAGGCTAAACCCAATGCCCAGGTAATCCCCATCACCAGAGTAATCATAGCGAACAAGGGACTGATTATCATCCTGAAGGCAATAATAAACAGGACCAGAATACCCAGCAGCGCTAAAGCGAAAAGGGTTGAAGAACTTTCCTCAATGGCCCGCATTTCATCGCGCTGGACGGGAATACCGCCGGTAATACCGGCCTGCACACCGTGTTTCTCCCCCGCCAACTTGACAATCCTTTCCACAGTGTCGGTTACAGCTATGTCCAGATCGATATCCATGATATCGAAATTTGTGAAAGCCTGAATGATCAACATCTGGCGATCCCAGGATCGGAAATAGTGATCCCCAACCAGGATCGCATCCGTGGCATCCTGTCCGGCATTTAGTAGATCACCATCCAAGACTTCGTCAAATTCATCTACCCAGGACTGGATACCATCCAGGAAACGCACGGCACCCTGTTCTTGCTCTTGATTGGATATCTGTTCATCGCTCTGGATGTATTCTTTCTCAAAACTATTGTTCAAGTTGGTCAGGAACCCCACAAGATTAGGATCCTCGAAGAGTACTCGACTATTTTCCAGATCACTTGATTTCGACAGCATCAAACCGTGCGTCGTTAAAAAATCGAGCGGAATGTTGTGAACAACATTCTTGATATATTCTTCAAGATCAGCAACCTGAGGTGCCACATCCTCGGCAAAAGCCTCCAGCTTGTCGGGATCGCCCTCTGCTACAATGATGATATTGTTGGCACCGTCATATTCGTCCATGATCATCAAATATTCCTGAATCATTGGATCATCTTCCGGCATCATATCCGTAATATTAAGACGGTATTCAAGCATGCTTGCGAACCAGGCGAAGATAACGGTTACGGTGCTGATGATCAGCAGAGACCACCAGGGATTTTTAACAAGCCATGTCGCAAGTTTTGTAAGTAATCTGTCTCTCATGGTCAGCCTTCCGTTTCAAGTACTAAAAATAGATTCTCATTCTAATGCGCGCACTCCAATCCTGGGATCCGAATTCGGTATCATCATCACCGAGGAAATACCCGCCCTGGAATGTCATGCTGACATTTTCGAAGGCGCTCCATTCCAGGAGGGGAGCTATAGCATAACTGTTGTCATTGAGATTCCCAATCGTATACAATCCTAATGAAATAAAGTCTGTCAAAGGATGATTTGCCAGTACGAATAAATAATCCTGCATGATACTGTGGGCGCCACCACCCAAGTAGCCGACATAATCATTGAATGTCAGGTTTTCCTTGTTTGCCACACCACGCCCATTGTGGAAGTACTCCAGCATCAGATAGGTTCTGAAATCAAAGGTGTGGTCCAGCCCGATGACATACTCAGCGAAGTTCTCATCCACATCCATTAAGTTCCAGCAACCCTCGGCCCACAAGCCGATTTCCCAGACCTGCCCCACCAGTGATCCACCGATCACTTTTCTTTGGTTAAGAATGGTCTCATGTTCCAGTGAATCAGATTCCGGATTCAGGGTAGTTCTGGTCTCCTCCAGAATACCGCTAAAACCGGTGAGATCGAAGCGGCCGATCCCCAACTTGTACTGGAAATAATAGGTACTCTTTTCCAAGCTGTGGTCCGGCGCTGCAATAAGATCAAGCATCATTCTGTCCAGAATCGGTATTTCAATACGAAACGCCGGCACACCAGTCTGTTCATAGGTGGGATCCAATAAATCCTTTGTATTGAAAACATCCGAAGGATTCCAGGCATAGCCTGTACCCAGACTTAGCTGCTGTTTGCCGATAGTCAGATCGAATTCATCGAAACCCAGCCTGGCATATACATTATCCAAATAGAGCGTGTCCCTGACTGTGAAGGGGTACTCAGCCCCGGAGCCGAATACAGGTTCCCAGATACTGGCCGGTAAATAGTCGAAGAGGTCCCACTCGCACTGGCCGAAGAACTGTTGAATATTCAAGTTGGCGTTCAGCGAGATCGTCTCTCCCGGGTAGGATGAGATATCCAACCTGAATTTATTGTAGCCGTAAAAGATTTTTTGAGATGGCATTCGAGCATAATCCGTTTCCACCTCAAAATAGCCGTAAAGGTCGGTTTGAGCCATCAACGACAGATGAGTCGTTACAAAGTTGGCGAAGATCAATCCATAGAACATCAGCTTTCTAAATACAGCCATTCTGTCTTTTCCTTTCATTCCAGGTTCACTTTTTAAGGCTTCGTTCAGAGAAAAATCCTTTAGGTGGAGCCCATTGATAGGTTATCTCCAGAATCTCCATCCGGGTTTCAGTGAACTTCTGATGGTTCGTCATCACGATTTTCATCGCTGTAGGGATGTCTTCGATCAACTGGATATCACTCATAATCAATGTTTTTAGATGATCACTCGCTTCATCAAAATATTCTATCTTAACAGGATAGTATGTTTTCTGGTCTGTCCATATCAGCAGTTTCTGGTAGGATTGATCAGTTTCAGGCTTGGCAACCAACTCCAACTGCCAGCATTTCATACCAGCAAATTTTTCTTCCTTCACTGTCCTGGAATCGAATTCCTCTTTCCAGGTATCGTTGCCGCCCATATCATCAAAAGTGAAATCACTCCCCTGAACACTCTGTTTCTTGGCGTGGGTCGCCAGTTTTCGTACACGACCGGTGCGTGTATAGTAGGACCAGATGTCATCAGCGTTGTTCAACATCAGGAAGGCCTGCCCTTTGACGCTGGCAGGCTTAGTGTAGCGCATGAGTGATTTTTCACCGTTATTGCCACTGTATGATTCGAACTCCATGGCCCGCTCCTTCCCGGTGCTGGTCTGGATAATCTGCCGCATGAGTACTTTACTGTTATCAATATTGCTGATTGCCTCCATTTTATCAAGAATGTCATCGCTTGAAGGCAGTTGAGCCATAAGGGAACCAATACAAAATATGATTACGACCACCATAAATCTTTTCATTACTTCAACCTCATTTTCTACTCGTTTCCAGACAACCCCTATGGTTCTCCAAAAACATTTCTTCGACCACAGCAGATCCAATATCATGATGGTATATCATTAGGCGGAGTCGCTGAATAGCCTTACAGCTTATCCATTTCTGCAATTGACAGGATGTTGACCCACTCTCCTTATTTAGACCAGGCATGATATGAGAAATTAAGATTCTTAAACTGCTATTTCCATCATTTCCGGTTGTTTACAGACCTTCATTTCTCTTGAGAGTAACTTACATATTTAATAAGACTCCGATATCCTGATGGGCTGTGAGGGCGTTCCATAAACCAACGTTTTTGACGGCATTCCCATAATCAAGGGTATGAACCCCAGACAAGCCCTGGCCCCAGTCTTCCGCCACAAGCAGCGGGGAATTTAACCCACCCTTCTCATCCGCCGTAGTCGTATGCGAAGGCGGATCAAAATGGATCAGACGTTTTTGGGAATTTGGGTCCTTTCCCCTCTTTAAAACCCCTTTGCGTCATATTTCTGTAGAAATGTGACTATGTGAAAAGTCTCTGCAAACCAATGATTTACAAGGACTTTAAATTGTGGGGCCACAGTCCCGACGAGTCGGGAGAACCCTCCCGATTTATTGGGACGGATTATCCACCTGCGCCAAACTACGCGAAGGCTTCGTTTGGCAGGCCAAGACTTGCCTTCTAAAGCACAATTTGTGCGCCGGAATGGCTTCCTGACTACACTGTATTTCGTCAGGCAGGTGGTCGACAGGTGAGTTATTTGATTACCTAATCGACAAACATGTCCCGTCGTAGTCCCGATATGCATCGGGATGAAGACGGATGAAAAACGACCTGTCTATCGTAGTCCTGGTGAAGACCAGGACATAGATAGATGACGTGAAAATGGTGGCATGGCTTAAAAGTTATTTGGTGTGGTTATGTAACTGCTAATATATAGCAAGATACAGCATTATTAAAAATCGGTATGACACCTGTAATAAGTAATTTTACTTACTACTAGCCTAACTTCCTCATTCCATCGCTATATCTAATTATTAAAAAGTTCATTGTAAAATTTAGCTCTTCCCAATTTATTCATAGCACAAATTTTCCTCTGTTCATAAAAATCATGGGCAGTTCCACGACTAAAATACCATACGCAATCAAATAATATACTCAGTTTATAAACATCGAATAGATGATACCGTTCAAGATTTGATAGCGAACGATGTTTCATATATTCATGCACTATATTTCTTGCTGTTGATAACTCAAGGTTATCCATAGTATGTGGCCATGCCCAATATTCTATCAAACCCACAAGATCGAATTGTAGATAAGTATAGTTTGCATCGTCAAAATCGAGCAGAGCAATAAACTCGTCTCCTTGAAAGAGAACATTTGAGAAGTGAAAATCACAATGACAAATACCCTTTGGTAATGTTGCCGGGAGATCAAGAGTGGTTAGTTCATTTGCTAACCATGCGAATTTATCGTCAGCATCCTGTGTATTAATTTTTCTGGCTTCTGAGCTTGCCAGTGATTTGCATAAATCAGGATCATAATTCCAGCGATATTTTGTATAAGTAGAATTAAAATCCTGTGTTACTTCTTGTAGCTCCGCAGCTTTTTGTATTAGCTGCTGTTTCTGATTAGTGTTGGGTTGTTTAACATGCTCGCCCATAAGAAAATTAAATATTACATACGGTTTTCCGTGATACATATTCACTAATGCGCCCCGGATACTTTTAACTTGACCTGGGCATGGATAATAGTTACCCGTGAGAAGCGTAAGTAAGTCGCTTTCAAACATCACCGATTCAAACGTGCGGTTTTCATAATAACGAAGCACATACTTACCTTTTGTGGTGCTAATTAAATAATTAGTTTGAACTGTACCTTGCTGAATTGCTTCCGAAATATTATAAGTTCCAAGGTCATACACAGAGAGAATATCAACAAAATCATTGTTATTGAATAGAGTTTTTACAGCCATATTATTATTATATGGTTTTAAAATTCTGAGTAATACTCTCGCAAACAATACCTGGTTCAACCTCAGTGCTGATTTTCCAGTAGTATTGCTGACCAGGCTCTAGGCTATAAATTAATTGCTTATGCCCCTTATCAGACAGTATGTGCGGTGAAATAATTCCCTCGACACTACAAGCCAATAACCAGGTATATAATACAATGATTAGTAAACTGATCAAGTTAGGCTTTTTTGTAAATCCGACAAGTAATAAACCAGAGAAAACAACCGCACCAAACATAATCAGACTTTGGCTCTCTTCTTGATGGTCAATATTTATCGCAATAAATTCCTCTGAAAATGTAGAGTCTTTGGAAATTGTTAATATGTATGACTCAGCTTCCCCATTCCAGAGAAAATTGACTGCCGCCGCAGATACCAACTCATTTGAAGACGGAGATTGTAATTTTGTCTGATTGAAAAGCTCGGGCAATTTGTAATAGGCGCCGTCTTTGTCAAGTTCAACCAGTAAATCAAATATTACAAATTCTTCGTAATTATGGTAATTATGCACATAGATCTGACCGTTTTTCAAATCATAGATGTTGGAGTAAACGGTAGGCGTTATCCCGGACTGGTGCACAGCATCTAATACCGACCGGAGAGAATTAATCGAAACGGTATTTAAATTTTCCAGCAGTTCGGTGGCTATATTATAGCGGCAGCAGTTGCACCAACTGGTATTGACGCTATCTGAAAGGTAATGATTAGTCATAACCTGATATGTGTTTTCATTGTATATGTGTCCATTATAATATCCGAATATTATTGCCTTGTGTGTTTGTTAATCCAATTGACCAAGATATCTAGTACAAATGGTGCAATGGCTTCATCAATTTCATCATAACCAAAAGGTTTAGCAGGATCAGCCGCTTGGAAGAAATGATTCAATCCGCCTAACTGATCGACCGAAAAGTAGGTATTGCCACCACATTTCAAGGCCGCAATCACCGCCGGCATATTTCTGTCGGCAGGAACCTGGTAATCAAATTCAGCAAACAATGCCAGCACCGGACATCTTATTTGATTCAGATAAATACCTGGGTCGAATTCCAGGTTACTTCTGAAAGCAGGTGAATTAAATCGCCTGACCGCAGTCATTATCCTGTCTTCCGGTACAGGCGGTGATAGCTTGTTGTAAAGTATTTCCAGATGTTCGGCAGCCACATTGTGATCGTAGGTCTTCAGTATTTTAAATACCTGCTGCTGGATTTCAGCCCGGTCACTGATCGTGTGTTCACTTAAACCCCGCGCTCTACCGGACACTGCTTCGAACTGTAGTTGGTATTCTTCACCATTCAGGCCAGGGCTACCCAACAGGATCAGAAATGAGATTGCCGAAGATTGAGCCGCTGCCTGCATACTGACCATTCCCCCCTCACTATGACCTAGTAAACCCATATGATTGAAGGACAATTCATTGTCCTGTTTCAGATGACTGATCATCCTTAGAATATCATCGGCTTTTTTAGTAATCGTGAGATTATTGATCGCGCTGGTGGATTTTCCTGCTCCTCTTTCATCATAGCGTAAAGTAGCGATTCCGTACGACGCAAGATGGTCCGCCATCACCAGGAAGGGTTTATGATTGAATACTGTATAATCGCGATCGTGTTTTCCGCCACCCGGGATCAGAATTAGTAAGGAATAATTGTCGATCAGGGGAATCGTCAGCGTCCCGGAAATTGTTCCCTCAATGACTGGATACGATACTTCTCTAAAAATATACCTCTGTGATTTTTCGATCGAGGTTTCAGAAGAGCAATCTTTGCCGAATGTAAATCCAGCCATCAAACCTATCAGGAGAATGAATAGGGCTCTGTTTATCACTGAAATCTCCCGCTATTTCCTATCTGGCCTAGTAACTTTCCAGTGTGAAAAAATTCATACTAGGTATTACCCCAGGCAATATCCTCTTCCCGCCAGCCGATTACGGTGGCCGGCAGAATGTGAGCGAGATAAAGCAGTCCGGCCGCGGTCAGGCCATTCACATTTATTTCGGCAATAGCGTGCCAGTATATCACCACCAGGGCAGTAACTGTAAAGATGGCATAGGCATATTTCAAACCAGTGTTAGTCACCTGGAGCTCTCGTTCATCCAATTTCTTATCGGAAATATGAACCAGCTTCCACAACCGGGTTTTGTATAACACGAAATAATAGGTTACAATAATAATCAGTAGTAATACAGCCAGTATTCCAACTAATAACAGCGTCCGCTCAGCCGTTTTGAACATTCCCTTGAACACTTCAAAAAATATAATTGTAGCACACAAAGTGATCAGATTAATGCTGATCAACCATTTGCGATTTTTTAATGATAAAGTATTATTCATTTTGATCTCCCCGCTTCGTTTGGGCCTTGAGCAGCTCTTCTCCAAGAGGTGAAAATGGTGAAGTTGAAAAAATCACCTCCAGGGGAAGTTCGAAATACTCACTGATTTTAAAAGCGAGATCGAGACTGGGATTATAATCTTGCCGCTCAAGGTACCCAATTGTTTGAAAATTAACACCAATTGCTTTGGCCAATTCCACCCGTGACAGATTATAATCACGTCTTAGAATTGCTATTCGATTAAATATTCTTCTTGTTTCCATGGTGGATATTAAACATATTGTTGTATATATGCAATATTATGTTATCATATAACAATATTGGTTGGAATTGGCCAAGATGTCACAATTTTATTATTCCTTTATCCAGGTCCATACTTCACCATTGGCTCGTTTTTGAATGAAGCGTTCTACTTGCCCAGTACCATCGATTTGAAACTCTATTGATCCAGGAACACCTTTTACAAAAAACTCTGTTGTCGATGATGGCTTGATTTCTATCCGTTTCGCAGTATTTAGTCCTAAGTAGATTTTTTCATTCTCAACCATAATCAGACGATAACGCTGCCGGTTGACTGTACCATTAGTGTATGAGTAATATTTACCAGCATACTTTATTAATTGATCGCCAGAAATATGGAAATCATTTTTATCAATAATTTCCATAGGATCTCCGATCGCAATTGCTGCGATCATTTCAGCGATACCCTGAGTACCCGGGACGGCTGTGGGATTTATCCTGTTTGATAAAAGTACTATATACGCATTTTCTTGCGGCAGATACATCCCGTGTACTACAAACCCAAAAACGCCACCGCCATGAAATATATTATACTTTTCTTTGAATTTGTTAACATACCAGCCATAGCCATAGTCCGATTTATTACCGTCATTTAAAGTATATGGTGTAAAACACTTACGTAAATATTCCTTACTAATCAAACGTCCTTCTATAAGAGCTTTATACCACATTACAAGGTCGTCCACATTTGAGATGAGACATCCGGCAGAATATGGATGTGTCATGCTCATATAGGGAGCATTGATATATAGCTCATCATTTTTGCGATATCCACTTGCAAGGCCATTGATTATTTTGCTGTTGTCACCACAAAAAGTGTTATTCATTCCCAGGGGAGTGAAAATCCTGCTGGTCATGAATTCCTGGTATGAATTACCGCTTACCGACTCAATGATTTTCCCTAGTAATACATAACCAGGGTTACTGTATTTCATCTGACTTCCCGGTACAAATAGTAACGGTTCATCTTTGAACCCATCGATCAGACAATCCACATTACAATCATTTCTAATGTTCTTGTAATCGATGAAGTCTTTAATGCCAGAAGTATGGGTGAGTAGGTGTTCTATTGTAATAGGATAACTTTTCTGAGGAAACTCGGGCAGATAATCATAAATGGAATCATCGAGTTTCAGATTACCATCCTCAACTAGAAGCATTATGGCTACGGCGGTGAACTGTTTGGTCATTGAGCCAATTTTGAACAACATCTCTGGTTCCAGATGGCAATCGAGTTGTAGATCGGCCATCCCGAAAGCTTTACGGTAAACCACTTCATTATCGATACATACTAGCGCTACAGCTCCCGGCTCGTTCGGTTTATAGTACTGCGACATAGTATTATCAATGTCCCGTACCATCCGATAGCGAGCTAGATTGAACGGATTCCAGTTACTGGCACACAAACTTACTGTCAATAACAGAATGGATAATATCAATATATTTCTGTTATTATAGAAATTAGATTGTTTTATAAGAATTTTCTTTTTCATTAGTTTTATCCTTTCATTTAATGTTTACACTCAAATTTTACTCTACAATAACCAGACAATTCAATAGTACTAAGGTATTGTTTTTATAGATAGTACTAAAGTACTATAGTACTTATTATCAGTAAAATTTGGGTTTTATATATATTACCAATCACTTCCATATTTAAATTTCCAGGGCACATGCTGGAACACATTAAAATATTAATTAGTGTTATATGCATACTTGCTGGTACCGGATTAGTAATTCTGATCAGTCAACGAGCACAAAAATATCCCTATCCATATATCAAATCACTGTTTTACTACTGTATCATGCTGATTCTTGTGTTTTTCAGCCTGCTTATTACAAAATATATAACTATAAACTTCCCCGAAATCGAATCTTTACATTATGCATTAATATATCGTGATCTGGGCGTTTTAGCATTCACATTGTTTGAGTTTTGGCTGGTTGTTTTTCTGTTCAAGATTGTCCTGCAAATGCTGGAAATCCCTTCTGTACGATATATATTACCGTCAGCTCTGGGGCTGAGCATTATCCTGGTTTTTTCATATATTTTAAAATTGCTGGTCAACGATTCTGGCACTGTCTTCAGTACACTTTATGGTCAAGTCCTAAAAGTTCTGTAAAATGCATTTAAGCGACCACAGTCTCGGGTTGTTTTGGTTTTTTAGTTATTAACTTCTGTTTTTCCTGATCTAACAGGCTCATATCTAAGTATTGTCGACTAGTTATCCACTCT
>JADHVS010000163.1 GCA_016783865.1 Bacteroidales bacterium | reverse complement strand
AAATAATCAGCTATATAATCGCACAATTCAATATCATCGTCTACAAACAAAATCAATGGTTTAGCAGAAATTATTTTGCTCCGGGAAGAAGGTTGAGCCCGCATTTTATCCATGCTGTTTTCAAAATATTCATCAAGAACACTCGTGTTCAGGTTTTCTCGTGGAACTACGAATGATTTCCCGGCCTTCTCTGAAATCTCATTTTCCCTGAGGTAATCCTTCCCGAACGGGATCAGGCATCTAAAGTCTGATCCCTGGCCTGGAATACTACTGGCAAATAACCATCCCCTGTGTGCTTTTATTAATTCTTTTGTCAGGTATAATCCTATGCCTGTACCATATGAATATTTATTGTAATCATCAGGAGTTTTGTAAAACCTCTTAAAGATCTCTTTTAGCTGTTCACTTTCTATCCCGATCCCGGAATCGCGCACAATAATTGATACATACTTATTAATTGAGTACCCTTTTTGCTTAACAATGGCTACCTCTTCATCTGAGACATGAGGGATTGGTTCTGATTCAACCAGTGATATTTCAATGCTTATCCTGCCATGCTCCGGGGTGTATTTGATGGCATTGGATACCAGGTTATAAAAAACAATCTCCAGCTTCTCAGTGTCTGCATAGGTGTTTATGGATTTCCTGTCTGATATGAAATCATAATCAATGTTTTTCTGCCTGGCCAGGCTGCTAAATGGCTGCGAAATGTTTTCCAGAAACTTAACAATATCGATTTCCCTGGCTTTAAGTTCGATATTACCAGTTTTTATTCTTCTGACCTCCATTAACTGGTTGACAAGATGAAGTAATCTATTTGCATTTTTCTTTACCAGGAGTAATTTATTCAATAAAGGACCACGTTCAGACATTTCACTGGTGATCTCTTCCAGGGGTGAGATGATCAGCGTAAGTGGTGACCGGAATTCATGGGACATGTGGGTAAAAAACCTCATCTGGTGCCGGTTGGCTTCCTGAACCTTCTTGTTAAGTTCCATCAGCTTATCCCGCTGTTCAATAATCTCAAGGTTTTGCATTTCGAGCTGTTCTTTCTGGCCCTCGATTTGCCGGGTTCTTTCCTTAATCAGGATTTCAAGGATCCTTTTTCTTTCCTTTAATGCATAAGTCCTGTACCAGTTGTAGCTTACAACAGAAATGATAAGTATCAATACTACTGCAGTAATAAACCACCATCGTGCCCAGAATGGCGGAATGACCCGGATTTGGATAGACAGTGGATCAGGGCTCCAGTTACCTTCAATCAATGCAGTATTTATCAGCAGGGTGTAATCACCCCCCTTCAGGTTGGTATAACTTACAAACCGGCGCTCCAGTCCGACATAATTCCACTCATCATCAAATCCTTCCAGCATATAAGCATATTGAATTTTGTCGGTCTGATCGTAATCGAGTGCTGAAAATCCAACTGAAAATTCCCTTATCTTGTGTGGCAATCTGATCTTACCGGTTTCGGAAATTGGTCTGTCAAGAATAACACGGTCATAATACTCCCTGCCGATTTCCACCGGCTGGTTATAGATCATAAACTCTGTTATCGACAGGTTATGCCTGAAATCCCGGTCGATAATCCTTTCAGGTTGGAAAGCCAGGAGACCCTTCATCCCTCCGAAATACATCCTGCCGTTAGTATTTTTAAAGCATGACGACCAGTAGAATTGATTACTCAGGAGTCCATCCGACAGGGAATAGTTATTAAATTCTTCTATTTCAGGATTAAATTTTGACAGGCCATTATCTGTGCTGAGCCAGAGATTTCCGGTATCATCTTCGAGAATTCCGTAGACAATATTGTTAACAAGACCTTCATTTCTTGTATAGCTGACAAAGCTTTCCTTATTTGTGAGGGGATCGGTTATCAATTTATTAAGACCGTCACCATAAGTTCCGAACCAGGGCGTACCGCTCCTGTCAACATATATCGATATAACATAATTTCCACTGATGGTTCCTTTATTACCGGGTGTCTTCAAATACCTTGTAATGGTACAATTGCCGGGACTGACCGGTGCAGGATCTTTTGATGTGAGTTTGTAAAGACCCTCCTCTGTACCTATCCAGAGGTTGCCGTCATGATCAAATTTCAGGCATCCTACAAGCGAGATTTGCACCCCTGAATTATCTGTATAAACATTTTCAAAATTATCTGTTCCGGGCTGATGCATCACCAGTCCTCCCTTAGTCCCGATCCACAAATTACCCTGCCTGTCTTCGGTAATGGAGGATACGTAATTGTTTGGGAGGCTATTTCGGTTATCTGGCTGGCTAACATATTGCTCAAACCTTCCAAGGCCTTCATTTTGAGTCTTAAGCTGGTTCAGACCACTTCCCCAGGTCCCGATCCACAAATCTCCATTACAATCCCGCAGGAGTGATGTAACAAAATCACTACTCAGTGAATTGGGATCATCCGGAACATACAGGAAGTGTTTGTAAGCTCCTGTTAGTTTGTCAAGTTTATTCAACCCGCCGCCGGCAGTTCCTATCCAGAGATTTTTTTCATCCTCCAGGATAGAATTTACAGAATTATGACTCAGGCTGTTATCATTTCCCGGAATATGAACATAATAATCAAATTCATTCTGGAAAGTATTGTATCTGTTTATTCCCCCTCTTTCCGTACCGATCCATACATTTCCTTCGTCATCTGACAGTATGGAATTTATAAAATCATTATTGATACCATGTGGTGAATTGATATCATATGTATAGTTGTAGAAATTATTTTCTGCCACACTGTAGATGCTCAATCCTCCCAGCGTGCCAATCAGCACGTTACCATTCAGGTCTTCTGTAATGCAGGAAATGACATTGTGAGTAACTGATGAGGTCTGACCCGGGAAATGGAAATACCGCTCAAATAATTCATTTTCTGTATCAAACCTGTTCAGCCCGTATATGGTTCCCACCCATAGGTTATCATACCTGTCCTGGAAAATGGTTTCCACCTCATCGCTCGAAAGCGTAGCAGGATTAGCAGGATTGTTCCTGAAAGTTATAAATGAGCCTGTATCCCAATCATACAGGTTCAGGCCCAGGTCTGTTCCCACCCAGATCCTTTCATGACGGTCCTGGTATATGCAGTTAACCAGGTTGCCTGAGAGCGAGCCCGTCACCTGGGCGGCATTGAAATACTTGCTCGACAGGATCTTGTTCCCATCACTGTTCAGGGTAATTTTGAGTATACCGTTGTCGGTACCAATCCACAGATCTCCATTATGATCTGATATAATAGTGTTTACGCTGACATGATGAATGGGCAGATTGTCGATGGAATCAGATGCATAAGATATAAACCGGTCTTCCTCGAAATGATATACATTTAAACCCTCGTTGGTACCTACCCAGATGTTTCCGTATTTATCCTCGCAGAGGGCCTGTACAAAATTGTTTGATATTGTATTTTCATTTGCCGGGTCTTTTTTAAAGACTGTAAAATTGTAAGCATCAAACCGGTTAAGTCCGTTCCTGGTACCAAACCACATGTAATCCCTGCTGTCTTTCAGGATGCAATCGATATAGTTCTGCGATAATCCCTCGTCGGCCGTATAATAGTGGAACCTGAAATTAGGTTTCTGGCCCGATGCAATTTGCAGGAAAATGAACATCATAACAAGGGAGATCATCCCTCTTGTCACAGAATATTTTTTTATGGTGATTACCGGTAAAATCACAGCGGTTCAATTTACGAAAAACAATCCATATGGGGATTAACCGGAACCCTGGAGAATAAAGGAAAAACCTCCTGTCCATGAGGGGCAGGAGGTTAGTCCTTAGAAATGCTTACGAAACAGAATAGCCGGATATTAATTAATCACGGCTACTTTTTTGGTAACCCGTTCTGCACCACTTTCGACAGATACCAGGTAAATCCCAGGTTTGAACTGTTTATTCCGCAGCTCGGAAATATTCTGAGAGCTGAACATCAGGCTCCCTGTTATGCTGTATACCGATACGTTGGAGACCGAACGTTCATCAACGTTTGAATACATGATCCTCCCATTTTGACCGTACAGGCTAATAGCAAAGCCGGTTTTAACCTCATTAATTTTGTTAGGAACTCCTGCAGCACTGTACAGCGCCCGTACTTCTTCATTGGTAAGAGCTTCCCCGTATATCCGGAAATCATCGATCATCCCGTTGAAGGTGGCATCGGCCGCCCAGTGACTCTGGCCAAGAACATTGATGGAAGTGTCGCCCGCCTGCATCTTCTGCGGGGTGACAAATACAGAATCCGTGGCGGTGACAAGCACGTCATTAACCCAGATCTTAAGGGAATCTCCCTTCAGGACGACGGCTGAAAAATACCATTGGTCAGTTACGACGGTATCGAACTCCATATTGCCCCAGTCGCCGAGAAAATCATACCACTGATCCGGTTCAAAAGCATGGAAGGTAACATGTAAATTATTACCGTCCCAACCATCCCTCGGACAAAAGTACATGAGTTTCCATGCACCATCCGCTATTCCAAGGCTGTATACGCGCTGCCAGTTTGACCCGCCAGCCCAGTTAAACCAGCATGTAATGGTGGTGTTTGTATCTGTCTCATTTTCCCAGATCACAGAAGGCAGGGTTATAATACCTTCAACACCATCAAGCTGGACGCACTGACCTTTAATAGGATCATTCACCCAGCTGACACCGCTGGTTGATGGTACACCGTGCTTGCCGTCGATAATTTCCTGCGTATTGCCGTCGAGCGGCCAATGTGCTATTTGCGAGTTGCTTGAACTAGCAAAAAACAGCACAACCAGAAATGAAAGTAAAATAGTTCTCATAAGCTTTAAATTTAAAAGGTTAATAGATTTATTACTGAACAACCAATTTATGAAAAAAAGAATTATTTTTTGATTTAATACTAACAAAATATATCTGTGGTTCAAACCTTTTGTGAATTGTAACAACCTGTGGAGAGAAGTAGCTTTTTGAGAATACTACTTTCCCATCACTGGAAAGGATCTCTATTTCACATTCACCGACAGGTTCATTTTGTCTGAAATCAATATAAAATTGCTCACCGGCAACCGGATTGGGATACAGGTTCACCCATTGCTGAGAAAATGTTTTATCCTGCACAGAAACATATTGAAAAGTATCCGGCAATGCCCATCTCTGGTTGGCACCCCCGGAATAAAGATCACCTGTAAATTGGATTCCTGCCTCAGCGGAAGCCCCGGGTACTTCAAGCACCCGGTTGCCATATTTAGATGAAAACATGAAATTGAGATCACCGGTTTTCTCAACTCGCCAGATCTGGCATGATTTCGACTCCGGGATCCCAAGGTTAATTTTAGTACCGGTGCCTCCAAAACAATCTTTAAGCATCGCAACAAGATCACGGCCACCAGGAGAGATAGAATAAAAGCCATTCCCGAGAGCTTCAAAGGTCCATTTTTGAGATCCTTCCTGTGAATAAGCATTCTGAACAACAGGATCCTGGTCTTCTCCGGCACCTGAGAAATCCCAGGCAAGCTGGCTGTTTACATTCTTTAATGAATAGTGCCCGTCTTCTATCCAGTTGTTTGTAAATACCGGCCAGTCATTATCATCCCATTTTACGGTACCAATGTTTAAAGTTGCCCTCCCTGAATTCGCACCATCATAATAATGATAGGTCACAAATTCTGTTTTGTTTTCAACATAATACCCGATGCAGCCCGGGCCTATAAAACTGCCTGAGGTAATTAAAACAGTGGAACCGCCACCCTGGTAGCAATCTTTGCCGCTTTTATCTAAAAACGGACCGGTAGGGGATGTTGACCTGCCCACCTGGATGTAATATGTGCTGTTCACTCCATCGCAGCACTGTCCCCTGTTGAAGAAAAGATAATAAAATTCCCCATGGTTAATCACGTAGGGAGCTTCGGTTTTATAATCTCCTTTACCGGCTACCGGATGGTGGGTACCTCCTATGACCTTTCCTGTAAGGGAATCTAATTCGATAATCCTTATCCCATCCCAATGAGAGCCATAGGTAAGCCAGATCTTTCCCTCATCATCCCTGAAAACGGCAGGATCAATACAATTCACATCACCCGCATCTGTAGAGTAAACCACCATTCCTTCATCCTTCCAGGCGTAATCATCTGAACCCGGATTCAGGGATTTGCTGGTCAGCAAACCGATGCAGGAGTTTCTGGAACCCCACGACGAACAGGAATAATACAGGTAGTATAAACCATTCATATAAAAACATTCCGGAGCCCAGTAATGACCGGTGAAGTCTGGTACATAGTTCAACACCCAGGAAGGATAAGATCCCCATGCAAAAGGGTTTTCCCCGTTAGTCCAACCCACCAGGTCTTTTGAATACAAAGAATGTATACCATTGCCGGTAGCAAATATCCAGTAATTATCCCCGCATTTTATAATACTCGAGGGATCGTGTAACTCATATTGGTTATGCAAGGCATACATTGGTCCTGCACTGATATACAATATTAATGATAGCAAGAATGCACAATGTCTGAAATATCCGGTCTTTTTTATATCTGACTCTGCCTTCATTTTCCTGGTCAAGATCACCTCCTGTTTGACTCATGTACACTTTACCCGCAAATTCAAAAGAAAATTACAAATCCTGAATGATCCTAAGGAGGACTATATTGTAAAAAGGGTGGATAATTCTGTTTGGGTCCCAATTTTACAAGTTACGAAATAATTTACTGTTTTATCAGGCTAAAGATCAGGATATTATATTGTGAGAAAATGTAGTCATGATGGGTCTTCTCAACTATCATCCGGTTGATTTTTGTTACTCCGCTGACGATAAATTTTGCTTCTGCCACAGGCTTTAATCCTCCTCAGAATGGTCTGTTTTTTTTCTTTTGTATCTTGCAGGAGCTTATAATCATGCAAGATTAATTATTCATGAAACTGTCAAAATTCCGTATTCCTCTTAATCTGTTGTCTTTATTTTTTTCGGGATGTGAACCTTCCGGATCGGGCAGGCCAAACATCATCCTGATCATGGCCGATGACATGGGGTACTAATGTTTGGGGAGTTATGGATGTACCTCACATTCGACACCTGTGCTGGATGAAGTCCCTGTCCGGCAAGTAATTATACGCCTTATTCCTCATCATGACAATCAATACAAGCGACAGAATGAATGTCGTTGGGACTATCCGGTGACAAATATGTTGTGTTCATGAGTTTTACGTCTATCGACAATTATATTTATGATCAGGCTACAGAAGAGGTAGTCTACAATATGAAAAATCCAGATTTTTTGCATATAGCCACGCATGGTTTCTGGACCCCAACCCTGGAAGAAAGTACTCCCGGCTTCAGGATCATCAACTCCATGATGAATTCGGGCCTTTAATTGACAGGCGTGGTAAATTATTACTCTGATGAAAATCCGCAGCTTACCTATGATGGAATTCTTACTGCCTATGAGGCAATGAATCTTGAACTCGACAGTACGGAATTAGTCGTTCTGTCTGCTTGTGAAACCGGGTTAGGCCAGGCAGATGCAGGGGAAGGAGTATATGGATTAAAGAGGGCATTTAAAGCCGCCGGAGCCAAAAGTGTTATTACAAGTTTATGGCAGGTAGCAGATGATCCGACGATGGAGTTAATGGTTTTATTTTATACCTATTTCATTGAGTCAAACAATAAGTTTGATGCAGTCAGGAAAGCGCAGCTGGAACTCAAAAGAAAATATCCTGAACCCTATTATTGGGGAGCATTTGTACATTATTGGGGAGCATTTGTACTGACCGGTATTTGATCTGAACACTTCAAAAACAGAATTTTTCGTGAGTCAATTTTCTCCGTCTCCATTAATAATTTTCCATAATCGAATAATATGCCTCTTCCACATCCTGATTCAGGGGTGATCCGCTAATATATTGTGTTGTAAGGTCCTTCAGGTTTTTTATTATCTCAATCTTTAGTCTTGTTTCATATTCGTACAAATCGATGTTTTCAATTTTAGTGTTAAAATAGTCTGTAGAAGATTGATACAATTCTTCAACAATCTTATTAGCTTCATTGATTTGGTTTAATCTATAGTATGCTTCAATCAAATTTATGGACTGATATCCGTATTCTACTTTCTCTGGTGAAAACTCTGCAGAACAATATTTGAGAACGCTCAAAGCCTTATCTTTTTTGTTTTCATCGATTAATTTCCCTGCCAGACGACTATAAACTAAACGATAATTCCTTGTCATCCGTTTATGTATATCGTAAAATTTTTGAGTATCGTCTGAAAGCTGAAAAGCTGCAATCTCCATTATTTTTTTATACTGAATATCGGTATCAATGTAACCCGGCTTAAATACATTATCAGAGGATGTTCTTTTAACCGGAGTTATTTTATAGGCCATTCCTTCGCATTGAAAATAATCCTCAAGATTCAGGAAGTTTTCATTTGCAACGGATATTGCAAAATAAACAGGCCTCCTGAAATTATTAGTGCTTAATATGTCCAAAAAACAGAAATGATTTAACAGCAGGTAACTATTGTCCAACTTAATTATTAACTCTGGATCATTTTCGGATACTTGATAATAATCGGGCAGGTTGCCGCTTTTGATTTTCAATTTTAGATTTTTAGAGGGTATATAGTCGTAGTCCCCTTGTGTTTGTTGTAGCTTTGTTCGCGGATCTGTTGATGCAACAAAATCAAGCATTTCATTTATCTCAGTGGATTTAACCTGATCAGCTACATAAAAATACCCACCTGAATTGTCCCGGTAAAATTCCTCCGGGAGGCTGCAAATTACAGGTTCTCTGTCAGAAAGATCCTGCATCAGGTATGATATATATCTTCCAACATTTAACAGGCTGATATTTATGACAGATACATCTTTTCTATAACCTTCTGATTCCTGTACATAAAGCAAAGGGTATGTATCACTATCACCATTTACAATAAGAATTGCATTTGAATCACACGAGGCTAAGTATCTTTTAGCCATATCAATAAAGAAACTGTCATATAATCCATCCTTGAGTTCTTTTTGAGCTTCATTATGATTTTGGTAATAGCTTATTGTCAAATAGCTGTTCATCACTTCGTTTGAATAAACATTGTATATATCTGCAACAAATGTTTCAAAATCCGGATTCATTTGCCATAGCCGATAATAGGTACTAATCCCTTTATGCTGGTATTCCCGATAGTTGGTAAGTTGTTTTTGTGAAAGGGCATTTTGCCCTTCGGGAAGGATAAATCTTATTTTTTCTGAGGAGAAGCCTGTGTTATTGCTCAATAAATTTGAAGCATAACTATTGTATGCCCTGGCTAAAGCATTTAACAATGTGTCGGAAAGATTAGTTTTATTCCCATATTCATCAATTACATCTTTATCCCAGCCACTGTAACCCCAGAATGGCGAAATGCCTGAAAAATAGTTATTTGCCCAGTCCTCAATGATGGATTTATATGCGGGATCAGATGCATCTGTGGAGGTCGGAGGAAAATTTATTTTTCTGTAGCTTTTTTGTTTTCTTTCCCAGAAAAGTTCATCCTGAATAGTTGTCTCACTGTCTTTATCAATAATCATTGCATGCCACCCATCTGGTTTTTTAGCAAGAGAAAACTGATTTGGAGAAGCAATTTCAGATATTGAATAATCATTCAGAAACTTAACTATTACATCGCTGTAACCCGGATAATCCGGAAGATGGGATGAATCAGTCTGGCTGACACATGTAATTAGAGCAAATGAAAGAGGCATCAGTATGAAGATCCATTTAGTTTTCATAATATTTATTAATTGGTTAAACAGGTTTTAGTTATCTGCATTATTTGTCTTAATTCAGACCTCTCGGAAAACAATAAAAACAGAGCTTTTTTTTGGACATTTTTTAAATTGGTGAATTCCCCACTTCAATTATCATAAATTTACCAGTTGGGGTTTGTACCCCCAATGATGTCAGTTTTTTACATAACTGTT
>JADHVS010000025.1 GCA_016783865.1 Bacteroidales bacterium | reverse complement strand
CTTTTTCATCATCATTACCATTATCAAAAGTTAATATCTAATAATTTGCAAATCTAAAGGCAGCAAGCTGCGAGGAATCATCGATCCTTTATATAAATTTTTAATTGCGCTCGCTAACCCCGCAGCAAGCTACGGGGAAACGAGTTTCTGAGTTCGGCGAAGCCAATGCGCTCGCAGGATTCAAAAATCGCAGAGATAATCTCTGAGCAAAAAGAGATAATTTTTATCTTTTTGATTTTCAAATTAATAACAATCGCTGCCTCACTTTTCAGGAGATAAAATTACACAATTTTTGCACTTCTTGATAGATGTTTTTTAATCTAAATGCACTTTTTGGCACATTATTTTATATCTTTGTTGCACTTTTTGGCAGATAAATCATGAAAAGGGCACTGTACAACGATTTATTATTGTGGAAAAACAGCCGTAACCGAAAGCCATTGTTATTGCAGGGAGCCAGGCAGGTTGGCAAGACTTACCTGGTTAACCAATTCGGAAACAAGGAGTATTCTGAATTGGTTTATCTGAACTTTGAACAGGAACCGGATCTTAAAACCCTGTTCAAGGGCAGCCTGAATCCTCAGAAAATAATCAGCAATATCAGTCTTTACATTGGCAAAAAAGTAGTTCCCGGCAACACACTCTTTTTTTTCGATGAAATTCAGGCAGTACAGGAAGTGCTTACATCCCTGAAATACTTCTGTGAGCAAGCCCCGGAATACCATATCATTGCAGCCGGATCACTGCTCGGAGTCAGTCTGGGTAAAAACACCGGTTTCCCGGTAGGTAAGGTCAATTTTATGACCATGCACCCGATGAGTTTTACTGAGTACCTGATGGCATTTACCGAAGAGCTCCTGGCTGATAAATTGATAAATACAAAATCGGTTGAAGCATTCCCCGAAATATTGCACGATAAATTACTGGATCACCTTAAAATGTATCTATTCCTGGGTGGAATGCCCGAGGTATTGCAGGATTACCTGGATCATGAGGACATTTCCTCATCAAGGAAAATCCAGATCGAAATACTTGAAGCCTTTAAAAGAGATTTTTCAAAATACACGGACAGATCCCAGGCTATCAAAACCTCCGAAATATGGCAATCCATTCCGCACCAGCTGTCAAAAGAAAATAAAAAATTCAAATACAGTGATGTGAGTAACAAAGCCCGTGCATTCACCTTTGAGCAAACCTTTGTGTGGCTCAAAAATGCGGGATTGATCCATATGGTTTATCACATAAATACCCCTAAAATCCCGCTTTCAGGGTATGCTGATCATACCAAATTTAAAGTCTATTTACCCGACACGGGATTACTGGGAGCGATGTTAAATATAACATCGGATATAATTCTTAAACCAACGGAACTTTTCAGAGAATACAATGGTGCCTTTATTGAAAATTTCATTGCCACCGAATTGGTCGCATCAGGAATCCGGGATTTGTTTTACTGGACATCCCAAAGTAAGGCAGAAGTTGATTTCATTGTACAATCAGGCAATATTATATACCCTGTTGAAGTGAAGAGCGGAACAAGCAGGAACCTGAAAAGCCTGAGAAGCTATGCGCAGAAATACAATCCAAAATATGTTATCCGGACTTCTCCCAGGAATTTTATCCTGAAAGATGACTTCATCAACCTCCCGCTTTACGCTGGTTTCCTGATGGCAGATTTAAGCAGGATAACTGGGAATCAATAATGGAATCATAAAAATAGTTCTCCAATATTTTCTCAGGCCAGAAGGGAGAAAAATATGTCCTTTTCGCCTGACCGCCGGGCCTCGATATGCTTTTCAAAATGCTTTGTCTGCTGTGCGTATAGAAACTTCCTAATGGGTTGTGTACTTTCTATCTTTCTGGATTCCTTCAATGCATCGATGTATTCCAGTCGGTCCTCTTTGTGAATGATCACCGGGGTTTCTCCATGGTACATCAATATATAATTCATCATCAGCCGGGAAACCCTGCCGTTGCCATCAGCAAAAGGATGAACCGAGACCAGATCATAATGAAAGTCAAAAGCCAGGTCATAGATATCTTTTACTGTCTTTACCTTATCTGTTTTCTTTTCCAGCTGATTGCACAATGACTGGACCATTCCTTCAACCTTCCGGAAGTTTGGATAAGACGTTTCACCAGTGAAAACTCCAAGCTTTCTGTAATCTCCCTTTGATGAATCAAACCGGCCACCCGGCACATTATATTCCTGGCCCGTGCCATGCATGACCTTTGCAGCAACATTCCTGATGAATTCCGGGCTTACCTTCAGCTTTTTTGCAGCCTCTTTTACAACAAACTTAAAAGCATCGTAATGGTCCTTTTCCATCTGTGAATGTTCAAAAGGTTTGCCCTTTGGGGTAATCCCTTCATCAAGCAACAATTGAGACTCGGTCGTCGTCAGGCTCGATCCTTCAATGGCAGTGGAATGATGGCTTATTGACATCAGGTTGTATTTTTCCCAATTCAGATCCTCATGAAGCTTAAGCTTTTGAAATTCCTCTTTTTTATCAGTAAATATGCTGATGGCATTTTCCACTTTCTTACTTCAATTAGTGTAATGCAAATTTAAACAATTAAACAAGCACTACATTTTTTAAAGCCCTAACATTGAAGAATGATAACAAATGGGAAGCAGATGATTAACAGGATGATAATAAATGTTACCGTCCAGTCGGGCAAGCCCAATCGTGGCAGCATAATGTCACCGGCCTCCATGATGATAAAGGCAGTGGCTGCATACATGGCCATCACCTTGATGACCTTGCGGCGCTTCAGCTCCTGCCAGAATTGGGTGAGTTTATTGGAGTTTTGGGTCATGCCCTATCTATTTCTCAGAATATTTATCTATCAGTTGATTGAATCCAGGCTGATTCCACAAGGGTTTCCATACCGGATCGAGCTGGAGCAGTTTTGCCGATAAAACGTCCGGAATGGATAGCAGATAATCAAGCTTCTCCAGAGCTAATTCATATTCACCGACCATCACGTAAATTCGGGCCAGATCACCCTCCCTGTAAACTCCCCTGTATGCTTCTTTGGTGACAGGTAATAATTCAACTGCTTTTTCTCCGTATTGCAAGGCTTTATCCTTCATGCCTAATCCGGCATAACAGATTCCCAATGCACTGTAAAACCTTGAATCGTCTGGGTAATCAAGGACCTTGGTTTCCAGTTGAATCCGCGACAAATCATAATAGTGATGTGCTTTTTCAGTATCCTCCAGCAAGTCATATACCATAGCAATGAGCAATGATTTGGGATAATAATAAAATTGAGGCTGTACGGCTTCAAAATTTGTTGTGTTAAGTAAATCAATAGCATCTTGAAAATTCCCTTCATATATATCCAGTGCCACCATAACCTCAATAAACAGCGGATCTGATGAAGGATTTATCATTAAGGATGCATCCTCTAATGTTTTCCTGGCATTTTTTGTATTTCCTTCCCATTTCAAATAAAGATCAATTTTATGCCTGTACGTGCGGGTAAAATCAGCGCTTAGATTAATCGCTATGTCGATATATTTCAAAGCCTTGGTATATTCACCCATTAAATAATATGTTTCAGCTATATTATAAGCTATTCTGGATGATCCAGGATCTTTATGAAAAGCGGATAGTAAACCCTCTTCTGCTTTTTGTAAATTCCCCATCCGACGATGCACACAAGCCATTAAATAAATACCTTCAATATTGTTTTGGGATATTACCAGGGCTGTTTCAAATTGCTTCAATGCTTCTGAATAGTCCAGGAATCCCCAGTAATAATAAGCGCCCAAGGCAACATATGTATCGACAAGATCGGGATCAATCGAAAAGGCTGCATCAATGGCCTTTTTACTTTTATTTAAACGTTCGACGCTCTTGTCAAAATGGAACCAGTAAAGGGAGAGATGGGATCGTGCTAACATGGTATACGCTAATGCAAAGGTAGAATCCAGTTCGATAGCCTTCTGATACATATTAATTGCTATACTCCAATCCTGCTCTTCATAGCTGCGGTAATAAAAGTCATTTCCCCTCAGGTAGAAATTATATGCCTCCAGGTGTTCGGTAGGTTGTCGTTCAATGCTTTTAATTTCATTTTCCGACAAGACTGCCTTTAACTCCTCAGCAACTTTAAAAGCAATATCATCCTGAATCTTATAAATATCCTTCCATTCACCATCAAATTCATCTGCCCATATATGGTCTTCATTTTCTACCCGGATCAACCTGTACATGAATATTCACCTTATTTTCCTGTCGTTCAACGATGCCTTCTATGATATAATTAACGCCAAGTTCCTGGCCAATCACAGAAATGGTCTTATTGCTTTCCTTGTATTGTAAAGTTGAAGTATATCCAAGCACACGAAATTCCCTGATCTTGTACAATTCTGTAATGATCTCATTGGAAATGGCATTGCCAAGGTGTGAAAATTCATCTGCATAGCTCCAGTTCTCAAAGGGAAGCACGGCGATGGATTTTTCAAGGGTTTGAATATCCCTGGATCTTTCGGAACTTTTTACAATGTTCCAAATGACCAGGCCAAGGATAACTATGAGGCTGATTACTGTCGCAATCTTCCATACAAATAGTTTGGATGGCTTCTCGGGAACTACCTCTTTGATCTCCTGGACAGGCGAGGTTTTTTCAATGCCTTCGGGTGTAATGTCATATATCCAGGATAGAATTACCGCGATGATAAACCCAACGCAAAGCAGCACGATAATAAATGCCAGTGTCCAATCGGGCAGCTTCAATGGCTCCGCGATGATTGATACCAGCTCCAGGATCACAAACGCCGCGGCTGCATATACCGCGATCACGCGGACCACTTTCCGGCGCTTCAGTTCGTTCCAGAATTGGGTGAGTTTACCCTGAGAATCCGACATGTTTAATGAGTATGACTTGTTTTGCTACATAAAGATAAACCAACCTCCAGTCAATTTCAAATAAGTTTTTAAGTGTTAATGGATTAATAAAGGTTTTGTACCCATGGTACTTACATCAGAACCGGTATTTACCGGCAAACAGGTTCCTGCCCGGCAAGCAAAGTGAACAAAACATCTAATTCAGGATCACGGTTGAAATGGAATGGGCAGGCAGTTTTACCGGGACTCCCTGTCCGTCAAGCCAGATCTTGAAATCAAAACAGTAATTGCCCACATGGTTTGGCCCCCCGATCTCATCCAGCAGGATATTCCAGTCTACCTATCCCGATGAAGAATTGTTCAGGTCGCGGATCAGCGACTCGCCATACCTTTCTCCCCAATGTCATTCATCCAGTCTGGCATAATCAAAAGGGAACACACACCCTTCGGTAAACAGAAGCTTTTTATCCGGATAAGCCTCATGCAACAGTTTAAGATTTTCAAAATGATCTCCTGTATGGTATATGCCTCCTGTTCCGGGGACTGTACAGACCGGGAATCCTTCATGGACGGATCCTGGCATTGCATTAACCCGGCAATGAATAAAAACGAAACGAAGAACTTTAATACTGTATTTCCCATTTTGATCAATTTTGAATGAGGAATGGTTCAAATATTTAATAAGTTGCATGTTACAGGTTGCATGTTACAAGTTGCATGTTGCAAGTTGTTAAATTTCAATGAAATGGAATTTGATTTTTTAATTAACAATATAACCTGCAACCTGTAACCCGTAACCTGCAACTTGAGTTAATGATTATTGTTTGATAATTTTTTCAGTAAAGACCTGTTCTCCATCTATTTCCAGAATCAACAGGAAAATCCCCGGAGATATCCTCTTCCCCATTCGATCTGAACCATCCCAATTCCAGGTATGGAACCCTGTTCCCATCTGCGGGTGATGAAATCCAGCTAATTCCTGTCCCAGTAAATTCAAAATCCTAATGGTTACATGTCCCGGATCCTCCAAATGATAATTCAATGTAAGCGACTCAGCAAACGGATTTGGATATACACTCACTCCCGGATCAATGGTTTCCTCTTTCCCGCCAAGACCTGTCTGTATACAGTTACCTGGCATGTAAGCATCCATCCAGTTAATCCTGTCAATCATAAAATCAATGACAAAATTGTATTCATTCAGGTATGTGCCGCCAATATAGTTATTGGGCCAGACCCATGTATCAAGAATGGGCCAGACCTGAAAATTCTTCGTCTGGGAAACATCGATCAGGCCGGCGATGGAATCCGCGAAGTCCAGCAAGTTGACAATATCGAAATCCCATTGTCGCAATTCTGTCCACCGGCATTTCAGCCGGTTCCGGAATTCTCCATCCTGCATCATCCGCCTGAACCAGTATTGCCTCCATGTGGTTGTATAAAGCCAACCCTCAGGACTTTCTGCTCCATCTACCGCATAATCTACATTACCATAGGAGAGATTATTATCCCAGACGGGGCCCATATGCAACTTCCCATCATCCGTGTCCTTGCTTTTAAACAGGTATACACTGTATAGAAAATTATCTACGTCCTTGCTCAATTCACAGACCAGGAAATAATCTATAAACGATTCCATATCGATGAATTTCTTATATCCCTTTACCGGATCTGTGAAATCAGAACCGTTAAGGGCGCTCTCAAAATCACGCATATATCCCTGTATGTATTCCTGCTGCAGCGGATGAATATCTTCCGTTTCGGGATAATAATACTGCAGGAATGTTAATCCTGTTCCCGGCAAACTCGGATCGGGAATTGAGGTCCATCCATCCCCGGGACCAATATCATCCTGCTTGTCGATCTTCAGGATATACCCACCGGTAACTTCTGATCCGGTTGTGTCTGATGGCAATAATGTCGCCAAAGGCAACCTGTTATTATCTCTTTTGATTTTTTCCATAAACAAATAGGTCCCCTGGTATTCACCATTTAAAATCATGTCACAGTACCTGAACCTTGGAGCATATTGTCCTGTAAGCTGTGCCATATGAAATGTCAAAGCGTTCCTTATTAAGCTTTTATCACCATACGGGCCATGCAGTATCCAGTCGTTTTCTTCGGGCATGCCCAGGAGTGATACATTCAGGTTTTCACCTAAGGAATCCTGGGTTTCCATAGTGTATGATTTCTTTGGATAAAAGTAATCGGATGACTGGCCTCTCCGCTCAATCATGATCCTTCCAGAATATACATTGAGAGAATCAGTAACGCGATTCAATTCACCCGGACCATTATCGATAATCCCCATAAATGAAACAATCTTTGGCTCATTTGGAATACTATTCCCATATGTACTGATGATTACAAGGGGCAGGTCTGATACACCAAATTCGAATGGTGCAACGAACCATTCAGGTGTCGTTCCGTATGTCTGATCAGCCATGCTTACACCCACAGAAAACCACACAAGCGATGAGAGATCTGAAGATTCAATCCCGGAATTATGGATCTGCACCGCAAGCAGGTTTTCTCCTTCAACCAGGTTTTCATTAAGAAAGGAATTGTAAATTATATTTCGTTCCGGGATGCCTCCCTGGTAAACCTCTGCCTCCCGCCACGCATCTGCAGGATGATCATAAGGGGGAGGTATTCCGGCTGTCCCAATATTTGCCCGGGATATCTCAACTCCATTTAAATAAGCGACATAGGCATCATCATAATCAATATTCAGAATAGCCTGTTCAATGATGGAGGTATCAAAAATCTCAAATGTTTTTCTCAGGAATAGTGAAATAGTTGGCTCAGGAAGGATGGTATTGTCATCACCATCTTCGTAGCCAATTCCACCCTGACCTGACAACCAATTGCTGCCATCAAATGACAATTCATTCCAGTCAGCTGGTGGTTCTGCTGTGCCGACGAAATATTTAAAGGTGTCATCAGCATAAACAATTGTTTCCCAATGATCTACCGGATTCCCCTGGCCTGCTGACAGTCCTGTAGAAAATAATAAAACCGCTAACAATATGGTCCCGGTTGAAAATTTCATCATTAAATGTTATAGCACAATAGCCATCGTCGATACTGAAATTAATGGATAAGGAACTTTTCTACCTGGTATCCGTCTCGATTGTGGACCTTGATAAAATATACGCCGCCCGGCAGATCTCCTGTCTCCAGGGTACAGGTTTGATTACCACCCCGGATGACCGCATCTACTGACTTAACCAGGATTCCTGATCCGTTATACAGCTCAAATGTAACAGCTCCATTTAATACTCCGTGAAAATTTACATATAGTTTTTCTTTTGCAGGATTTGGAAAAATTGAAACACTGAAAGGACTCTCACCGACTGAGTTATTTGATACAGGCTCCGTATAGACCAGTTTAATATCATCAAAATAATAATGATTGGTATCACTGGAACCAAAATCAAAGAAAAGTGTAATGCGGTTGTATGTGCCTGATTCAGCATCGGTAAAGTCGAAAGACAGTTCCTCCCATTCCTCCACTTTTGTAAGTTCAGCGGGGATTTCCATGAAAACTGGTTGATTCTCTGCTTCCTCAATCTTAAACAGGACCTGTCCTGTTTTAGGACCGTAGACTTTCAATTTAAATGTGTTGTTTTTAGAAAAATCGATCCAGTCGCCCAAATCGGCATATATTCCGGCCCATGTGGTGGTGCTTTTAAAGGTTTTTCCCACATACTCACTAGGATTGATAATACTTTTAAAAGGATTGGAAATCTTTTCAAAATCTGTGCTGGCAAAGGGCAGAAACTCCAGGTTACTTCCTTCGAAAGTGCAATAAACAATGGTATTGCCAATGGATACGGGCAAGCCATAACTATTTGTTCCACAGGTATTTGTGACTTCCACTGTTACATTGCCTTCGACCAGGCCAAAATCAACGGTTATGGAGTTTGTGCTTTGCCCCGAGGAGATGACTGCATCCTCAGGCACCTGCCAGGTATAGGTATTCTCACCGGGCAATTCAGTCAGGAAGTAATTCTTTCCTGTGGCATTTTCGAGTACTGATTCAGCGCCTGTCAACACGGGTGTCTCAATCTGTACCATAAGAGAAGTATCCAGGCTGAAACAGTCATTTACAATGGTAACCGACACCTGGTCCTCCGAGCATCCCCAATTCACATACAATGAGTCATTGCCAAGTCCGGAAAGGATGGTTACATCATCCGGGATTGTCCACTCATAAGTCGTATTAATAAGATCCGCAACAGTGAACAGCAGCGAATCCGATTGTACATAAACCAATGTATCACCTGCAATGAAAGGAGAAGAAAATTCGACCGGGTGCTTGATCATATAGGTCCCACAGGTACCAATTACTTCAAGCGATACGGTATCTTCAATGCAACCCAGATCAACTTTTATCGAATGGGTTCCCTGTCCTTCAATGATACTGGCATCATCCGGAACAGTCCAGTTAAATGTGGCCCCCGGAATATCTGAATAGGAATATTCAAATCCACTTGCATTAGGTAATTCCTTCCCAATTGGATTGATCCTCTGGGCAGCAGGATCCCCATATACCCGCACATAGTCCACCTCCATGGTTTGCGGGAAAACTGTTGTTTCATCAGGCGAACCCGGCCAGTTTCCTCCAACTGCCAGGTTTAATATCAGGTAAAAACGCTCCTGGAATACATTCCAGTTAGCCACACTATCGGCGTTTTTCATAGAATAAACCGAATCATCCACTTCCCAAATGATTGAATCCGGTCCCCATTCGAGGGCAAATACATGAAAATCGTCAGAAAACTTCCCGGTGGGTAGATTATAACTCCCGTTGGTATATTGCTGTGGAGGCCCATGATGTAAAGTACCCAACACCGTCGATGGTTCATGTCCCACCATTTCCATGATATCTATTTCACCGCTGTTGGGCCAGGGACCATATTTACTTTCTGCAGGCATCATCCAGAATGCCGGCCACATGCCCTGTCCTTCGGGGAGTTTAATACGGGCTTCGTACCTGCCGAATTTCCAGTCTCCCTTATTCTTTGAATCCAATTTTGCAGATGTATACTCCCTTGTCAGATATTGCTCCTTGCGGGCTGTTATTACCAGCACACTATCCACAATTTTTATATTTTCCTCCCGGTCGGTATAATATTGAAGCTCAGCGTTACCACCCCCTTTATCATCTACGTGCAGGGACCATTTTAGTGAATCAACAGCAGGTCCGTTGAATTCATCGGCCCAGATAAGTTCGGTGCACTGGGCCAGGCTATTAATGATCGATATTCCCGAAATCATGAGAATGATTAAAGCGATCTTAACTAATCGAAAAGTGTTAATTGTTGTCTTCATGATCATATTATTTTAATGAATAATGATTTCCCAGCTGTATACTATTCCAGTTCAGGCATTAGCTCAACATACATGCTGATAATCTTTCCCTCCCTGTGAAAAATGGAAGCACTTGTTGCAGCATCTACAGTATCTCCATCGATAACTACTTCATTCCCGTCCGCGGATCTTAATGTTATTCTCTTGTTTTCCGACAGTTTATAAATCACCGGGACCTGGCAATAAGTGAAAGCAAGCATATGCTTATTCAGCGGGATCTCCCTTTTTATCCCGTTAACATCATAATGCTGAAATTTACCCGGATCATCCAGGAACTCTTCTTTTCTGAGAAGTACCGGTTCAAATTTGATTTTCCCTTCTTCAATCACCACTCCCAATTCACCCCATCTTGATAATATATCTTCCTTAACCTGGCCTGTCATGCCCGGTTGCTGAGCCCCTGTATGGCCCGGGGTATGAGAATACGGATCTGTCGGGAAGGCACCAAAAACATCCGGGGATTTATTCAGTCCCAACCCGGCCCTGATCTCATAATAGTGTTCCACCAGGCGGTTTTTTACCTCCGTGCCCGCACCCCTTTTCACCGCATGGTAATACACTTCCTTAACAGCTAATAATAGCTTGGATACCATGTGCCAGTATATACAACCCAGTCCCTCATATTTATAAAAAGTTCCTGATCTTCCGGTAAATGACTGATGATCAAATATTTCCTCATACAAATCCAGGATAAGCTGAAGGTCTTTCACCACAAGATCAACATAAGTATCCGGCAAATCCTTCAGGGCCTGTTTCAGGGTATCTGCATTTCTGATGCTGCCATTGAAATGATAACCTCCATTTTCATCCGGGATGATGATCTGTTTGTTTTTTACATTGATAAGTTTTTTCAACAAATCAGATACCTGAATTCTATCCGAAGGGATATTGTTCTTTTCTGTAAATGAAGGAAGTGTGCGGTCGGGATATAAAATATAGCTGTACTGATCTTCCCGGAAAAGATCACTTTTCTTTAATGCATCGAGCACATCCACAACCTCTTCTTCTGATAAATACCCTGAACTGATCGCGGCCACCTGGCCTTCCAGCATTTCATATAAATACCGAAGCGATATTTTATTATCCCCTTCCACTTTCATCAGGTTATAGGCATGGAACAAATTATCATCCCGTTTATTGTTTTCAATGGTATGGTCGATATATTTCAGCGACCATTCAATAAATTCAGCGATATCTGTGATTTTCACCTGCTTTTTTCCGGAAAATGCCGATCCATAAATGATTTTCCTGTAATCACTTCCCGCTTGTCCCAACTCATCCAGCAATAACTTTTTCTCATGATCTGAGAAGCTGGATTCTAAAATATGCTGATACTTTATTAAGATACCCGATATCCCTTTCAATAAATCGGCCACCTCTCCTGAGACGGGAATGGCATCTGCATCAACTGAACTGTATAACTCCTTGCAAAAAGTCAGGAAAGCCCTCAGATAATAAACCGTCACCATCGACACGCCATAGCCAACCAGGGCATTGTTTGCATCGTTCCATTCCGGGCGCTGGGTATTTAACCAGATACCCCCCTCAGGAATAAAATTAGAAAGCTTTGCCAGCACTGGAACCAGTAACTTTTCCGCAAGGTTAACCCGGTATACCTGGTCCTTCTGATCCCATATCAGCCGGCCATCGGCACCTGCAGAATTTACACGATCCTGAATATGGCGGTTAAGCCCGGCATCAAACTCAATGGTATTGTGAGGATCTTCCAGCAAGGCTTCATACGGTTTAATTTTATATGGAACATTTGCGTAGGCAAAAAATTCTTCCGTCAGGAATTTTTTTAATTGATCCGGGTGATGTTTTTTTGAAATTTTAAGAAGTCGAAAGAGGTATATGATCTGATGATCCCCCCAGTAGCCAATATTCGACCATGGATCTGCAGGATCCGGAATTTCCCAGTCAAATCCATTCCGGGTGATGCGATAGGGATTATATCCATCGGCAGTGGAGGCATTGACAAACTTGCAGATCATGCTTTCTGCAAATTCCGGAAATGATAAACTCAATGCTTCCCAGTTCTGGAAAATATCGCGCCAGTTTCCCTGGTAATTTAATATTTTCGATCCATCCCCGTGCTTTGTATCAATCGAAAAATAATTCCAGGGACGGCTGGGATCACCGTGCCTGCGGCTGAATGTCAGAGGCAAATACTCATAACAAATTCGCAGGAAATCCGGATCATTTTGCTGACCAGCCCTGATTAATAATTTTGCATAATGAATGCTATCTCCCAGGGAGGTTACAAAATCAGTTTTTTTGCTCGAAACAGAATTATTCGCTTGCTTCAGGAATGATAAAAAGTCATCCACCCGGATATCATAGTTGTTATCAAAGATCCCGCCGCGCATTACATTGAACAGGACATTGGTCATATGTCTTGTGGTGCTTAATTCATCCCCGGTGCATTGCAAACCATCTGCATTCGCTATTATCTTTATAAGTTCTTCCGTACCGTGGTTTATATCTTCGGTCAGTTTCTGCCTGACTTCCTTTCCTGATGTCAGCATTTTTGACAGCCCGACCAGGTCTGCAGCATCCTGGTTTACATCCGCCACAATATTCCATTCTTCTGTTGCGCCACTGTCTAAATCGATTTGAGCATTGATAAAATAAGCCCCTTTTAGCGCCTTGATACCGGTTTCTTCCACTACCTGCCGGCCCATCCTGAAGAGATCTGATTGCCGGGAGGAAATCAACCTTTTCACCCGGTCCAATCCCTCTGACCACACGGTGGTTATTTTTAAGGCTTCACTCGGTTCGGCCTTATCTGTCGGGATGGAACTGAGCCGGTAAATACCGATCCCGGTATCAGGTAATAATTCATTTCTTTTGTAGCCATCAACCAGCGTACTATAGCCACTCTGAAGCGCATTGTCAACGCCATAAGGAAGGATGTTCTGAATACCGTCCAGGACCTCAAGGGCAATCTGGTTTGTTCCCTGGTTTATGATCTTCGATTTTCTGATAAATCCGTACTTATCGCTGTTAAACCATCCGTAACGGAAGGTTAAACCCAGATCATCATTGATCTCTTCAAAGATCAGTTTATTACCAATACTGCTCTTATACAGATTTCTGCAAACAGCATATACAGATCCGGCGAAGGTTGAAAATGGTTCCCACAAGAAGGTCTTTCCTTCCTGTTCCACAAGGAATATTGATTTGCTCCCGGTAACACCTTGATAATCATGTATTTTGTCATCTGTATAATAGGGAAACAAAGAAAATGCCGGATTTTTTCTTCCGGCAGTCAGTGAACCATTACTCGAAATGAACATCCAATGATCGGATGCGCTTACGATGCTCATAAAAAAATCGGGCATTCGATCGTAATTGGAGATCTTGTAGAATCTTTCGCCTTCCAGGTTTACGAATTCACCTGCTACCTCGCTTTCGGGTATCTTTAAAAGGGTGTTTCCAATATAGACAGGACGATTGGCCATCAATATAAATAGTCATTTTCATTCATTCAAAATCCCGGGTAACCGGGACAACCGCTTCGCTCTCTTATGAAAAATTTAATCATGTTCGTTTCATTGCAATTCATATACCCTTACATAATCAATGATAAACTGCTGAGAAGTCATATCTTCATCCATCCCCTGTGCGCCTCCCCAGCCTCCGCCCATGGCCAGGTTCAGAATGATGTTCTGCGGTTTATCATAGGGCCAGGAAAGATCAGAACTGGTGTCGCTGTAGGTAAAGTATTTCTGTCCGTCAACGAATGCCTTGATCTCATCCGGCATCCATTCTAAGGTATATGTGTGAAATTCTTCATGCATGTTTTTTACATCAATGATCCCGGTAGGTTGATTGCCAAGTTTGAAGTAGTATGCCCCACAATGAATAGAAGCGTGCGCCTTGCCATTGCCTGAAGCATCATCCATTTCAAATCCAACACTTTCCAGTATATCGATCTCACCGCAATATGGCCAGGAAATCTCATCCACGTAGGCATCCCCAAGCGTCCAGCCAGCAGCCCAGTTCCCCCTGTTTGGCGGAACCTTTGCCCGGAACTCGATCTTACCATAAACAAAACTAACCTTGCCTCTTGTGGTCAACCTGGCTGAGGTCCATTCGTGCCCCAGATCATTTTTCCGGGCTTCAATGACCAGGTTGCCGTTTTCAAGCCGGGCATTTTCAGGGCGATCCTCTGTATAATATTGTCGTTCATTATTGCCCCATCCCCAGTCTCCAATATCGAATAACCATTTTGTTGTATCGGGAATACCTTCCCCTTCAAATTCATCAGACCATACCAATACCCAATTGTCCCCGGATGTGTTCTGCACAAGAAATTCCGGTGTTATCCGGTGCTCTTTAAGAAGGGTGAATTTTATCCAGTCAATTTTTAAGTCCCCATTATCAAAATGAAGTTTTATTTTGTGGAGACCCGAATTCAAGGGACTCCCATCCCTTGTCAAAGTATTCCATTCTTCATCAGGTCCGGTACCCGAAAAGGGGATATTCCCTGTGATATTATAGGTTCTGCCGTCCTTATTATCGTAATAATCTTCAATCCAGCATGATGATGTGTCATCACCCTGGGATGCAATTTTAATTTGAGATATATATCGGCCAGCCACCGGTATTTCGACATCAAATGCCAGCCAGCCGCCCGACGCAGTCTTTACTATTGTATCTCCGGAATCCAGTGTCGTGATCGCCAGATCACCGTGAGAGGCAGAAAAATTTTCTGCTTCAACCAGGATCTCAATAATTTCTTTATCAGACCCATTATTTGAACCGGTCCGGCCTTTTTTTTGATTGTCACATGCAAGAAATGACAACAAAATGACAACAGAAAAAAATAAAAAAAACGCGATACGTGTCCTGTTCATAATAATTGATTTTTGAAATAATATTTGATTTGATTTATTCACTCTTCACCAGAATTTTTTCAAGTTCTTCCAGCGACCTGCCCTTGGTTTCAGGTACAACAATCAATACAAAAACCAATCCCAGGGCCCCAAATACACCATACAAAAGGAATGTCAGAGAGGTACCAAGTGTAGCCAGTTCCAATGGGAATACCAGCTGAACTGTAAAGCTAACAGCAGAATTAATGAATCCCGCAAATGATATTGCCAATCCCCTCAGCCGGTTCGGGAAAAGTTCGGAGAAAAGGACCCACATGACCGGCCCGATGGAAACAGCAAATGAGGCAACGAAACCGATAATCCCAATCAGGATTAAGAGTGGATTAATCTGAATAGCCCTGGCAATCAAATCGGATTCATGTTCCTTAAGCTCTTCAGGTTCCAACATCTCATTCAGGGCTCTTTTAAATTGTATATCGCTCTCAAAAGTTTGATCTGTGATAGTATATAATTGCTCGCTTTGAACTGCTTCAGGTAGTTGCTCAATGGATGAAGAGGTAAGTTGATAGGTGGCCGAATTAAACCCGGCAGCTAGTAAAAACATGGAGAGGGCAATACCAGTCAGGCCGATAACGAGTAATGCTTTGCGCCCTATTTTATCAATCAGCCAGATGGCCACAATCGTAAAAACCAGGTTTGTGAGCCCCACAAGGATAGCCTGTGAAAACGATGCATCCGTACCGATGCCCGATTGCTCAAAGATCATGGGTGCATAGAAGAAGACCGAATTAATACCCGTGATCTGTTGCAACACCGCAATGACGATCCCGATGGTCAATACCAGTTTCATAGCAGGTTTGAAAAGTTCGCGAACCGGAGTTTTTTCCTTTTTGGTATCTGCCTGTATACTGGCCTTAATATTTTCAAACCCGGTTTCGGCAAGGGTCCCAACGACCTTTTTTAATACAGCAAGGGCTTCATCGTAATGCTGTTTCATCATGAGCCAGCGGGGACTTCTCGGAACTGCAAACAATGAAAAGAAATATATTATTGCAGGTAATGTTTCGAGTCCCAGCATCCACCTCCAATTGTAATCAGCAAACCTGAGTGCTTTGGCCCAGGAAGCCTCGGAATAACCCAGTTGCAGGATCAGGTAATTGGTAAAAAACGCAACTGAGATACCAATCACGATATTCAGTTGATTGAATGAGACCAGGCGTCCCCTCTTTTCAGGTGGTGATATTTCAGCGATGTACATGGGAGCTATGATCAGCGAGGCACCGACTCCAAGTCCCCCAATCATACGGGCAATAACCAGGAACGCGTACGATGGTGCAAGGGCAGAGGCAACTGCTGAAATAAAATACAGTATGGCAGCTATTCGCAGCACCGTTCTGCGGCTCAACTTATCACTGAGCGGACCTGCCACCATCATGGCCAGTGTTGCCGTCAGTGTGAGGCAACTTACAGCCCAGCCCAATTGTAATTTTGTGAGGTTAAAATGCGGTTCAATAAACTTTATCACACCTGAAATCACTGAAGCATCAAACCCCATTAAAAATCCGCCAAGGGCTACAATCAATGCTATTTTAATGGTATAAGCTGAAGTTTTTTTCATATATTCAGTTGATTATGAGTACATTAATGCTAGTTTGCAAGATCAGTTAGCTACCAGATTTTGATAAACTTTCCGCGTGACAAGTCGTTTTTTGCATTCAGTAAAGAAAGGATATATGTTCCCGGGAAAAATCCCCTGGTATCAACAATATATGTTGATCCGCCTGTGCCGGGCTCTTGCAGGATTATCCTGCCGGTCAGGTCTGTTACCATAATTCCCATAATTTCACTGCAATGGTTTACCTGAAGAAAGTGTTTGGCAGGATTTGGGTAAAGGTTTAATAATTCCGGCTCATTGAGATTTTCTTCAATACCCACCGTATGGGTGGTGAAACTGATCCTTCCCAGGTTAAAACCCCCGCTTCCCGATTCAAACCTCATCACTGTGTCCTGCTCAGTCAGAGAAACAATTCCCGGGTTAATGGTAATATAACTAAACCATCCGCCAGTCCCGGGCACGTTGACCGGACCCAGCCTGTTCCCGCCATTAAAAAGCAAATTAAATGGCCCCCCGCTGGCGTTATTGGTTGCCACCCTTATCTCTACATTATAACTACTGGCTGTATCCACCCGGATGGAATATTCAATCCATTCACCAGCAGTAATCCATCCCACGTTCTCTGATCCATCTCCGTATTCGGTATCTACCCTTTCATCCTGCCTGGGGCCAGGTCCTTCATTGCTTAATGAATTATCGTGATAGGCAACCCCTTCCCCGCCAAAATCATAATGTGTGGGAATGATCGTGCCAGGAATTTGCTGTGGCACTTCAGGATCGGGGTAAGGATACTGTCCATAAAACCTCAGGAACCGGCTCAAATTGGTAATGCCGCATTCATTTTCAAGCACGAGGTTAACAGGGCCTTCGGTTGTTCCCCAATCGACCAGGATAGAATCGGTCCCCTGGCCCGAAGTGATCAGTGCATCACCAAGGACTGACCAATGATAATATGTGTTGTCCATTTCGGCGACATAAAGAAGAAAATCTTTCTGGTTTTCCTCAACAAAAAGATCTCCTTTTATTACTGTTTCAAGGGCGACGTCAAAATCAAGATTATACGTGTTGCAGATGGTGGTCAGATCGCAGGTTACCTGACCCGGATCGCATCCCCAGTCGACCATTATCTCATGGGTTCCCTGTCCGGATGTAATGGTAGCGCCTTCCGGAACTGACCAGTCAAATGTTCTGCTGGTATCATCCGGAAGAGAAAAATTCAGGTTTTTCTGCCGTATTGCAGCGACCTGGTCACCTGTAATTTTAAGGCTTTCCCCGGCCTGATATACCCGCACATAATCCACCTCGAAATGCTGCGGGAAAACGGTTGTTCCATCCGGACTCCCTGGCCAGTTACCTCCAACGGCCAGGTTCAGTATTATAAAGAATTCCTGGTGGAATTCGCTTAATCCGGAAGGTCTTATATCGACTACATGGAACTGCACCCCATCCAGGAGCCAGCTAATTTTTTGTGATGTCCATTCAACTGAGAACACATGAAAAGTATCCGCAAAAATACCTGAAGACAAGGTTTTACTTCCACCGTATGAAGCATGCCCATTATCTTCCCAGTGTACTGTACCATGTGTCGTTTTGTCTCCTGTACCACCTCCTACCATCTCCATTATATCAATTTCACCGGAGGCCGGCCAGCCTACATCTGAGAAGTTAGTGCCCAGCATCCAGAAAGCGGCCCACATTCCCTGGCCATAGGGTAATTTTAAGCGGGCTTCTATTTTGCCATACTTAAATTCTCCTTTCCCTTTGGAGACAAGTCTGGCTGATGTATAACTCCGGCCACCAAAGTTTTCCTTCAGGGCATTAATTAAGAGGGTTCCATCTTCCACCCATGCATTGTCAGTATCCCTGTCAGTGTAATATTGCAGTTCATTGTTTCCCCAGCCACCCCCGCCCACCTCATGGGTCCATATATTGGGATCGGGCAGACCGGTATAGTTAAATTCTTCGGCCCAGACCAGCTCGTAACATTGTGCAGATAAAAATGGTTGCAGGAATAAAAGAAAAAAAACGGACAAAATTATGACCCTGGAAACTCCGGGAACCCTGGTTTGTAACATAGGAACATGTGGATTTGCGTAACTAATAAAATATATTGATTAGTAGATTGTGCTAATTTATCAAATGTTTTTTAAATTTAACTGAATTTAAATTCTTGAATATGAAACAATCTATACGGCTTTCACTGGCCGCTCTATTTGCTGCCGGGATTTTAGGGATGACAGGATGTGACAAACATCAGGAAAGATACGAGGACCCCCCATGGCTTGGAGGTTCGAGCATTGAAACCCTTGAAGACAGAGGTAATTATACCATTTTTCTCAGTCTTATGGAAAAGGCTAACTATACTGATCCTATTGCTAAACAGTTATTTACACTATTTGTACCGGACGATGATGCCTTCATGGACTATTTTGAGTCAGCAGGCATAACCTCAGTAGACAATTTAACGGAAGATCAGGCAGTTAACCTGTTTACGCTTCATGTTTTACGAAATCCCCGGTCGAGGTACTATTTGATTTATGAATACGCCTGGTCTGAGTTCCAGGGACCCAAAGCTGAGTATGCCTCACTGTTCCACAGGAAAATTACTCCAAGTACTTCCATTCCTTATATGGAAACCGTAAGGTATACCCCGGGATTGGTTGGTCAGGAAGTGCGTATTGTCACAGGCGATAAAAATGTTGCGCTCTGGACTGCTGAATTTTTCAACGATTTCGGGGGTGCTGAGGATGGTTCGGATTACACTTATATGTACCCGGAAAGTACCTGGGAGTTGAATTATCCTTCAAACCTGAAAGGGATGAACTGGCACAATGCCATGGTTATACCTAATCCCGAAATTCCTGAAGAATTAGAAGTCCGGACAGCCAGTGGATTTATATATTTTCTCGACAGGGTTGTTCCCCCCATGCCCAGTATTGAAGAATATTTGATTGCTAATCAGGACAAATATGGATTGTATTATGATATTCTGCAACGGTTTGCTGAATATATAATCGATGGAATAGACGAACAGAGAAGAGTAGAATACAGAAAGACCTACGATCTTATTTTCGACCTGGCAGAAGAAAGGGGGCCTTCCACCAATACGGCTGTACCGCCTCAGAACATGTGGTCTGCATTTATTCCTCCTGATGATGTTTTGCAGGATTACCTTGATAATTCTATCTTAAAATTTTATGAATCTATTGATAGTGTGCCCAGGGTGACGCTGTATTACATTCTTCAGAGTCAGCTCTCAGGATCTCTTATAATAAAGTCGAAACTTCAAAAAGGCTATTTTAACGCTTTTGGGGATGCTTCTGACCTCAGCCCGTCAGATCTGGTTTCCGGTTACATGTGCAGCAATGGTGTTGTTTATGAAACGAAGAGGGTGCTTGAGCCTAATGTTTTTAAGACTGTTCCTGGAACACTTTTCTTTGAAAAAGATTATTCAACCCTGCTGTTTGTATTTAACCAGGCAAATATGCTTACCACGATTTCAAATCCGGATGGAGATGTAACCGTTTTTGCCACCACAAATGATAAACTGGAGGAATACGGCATCAGGTATAATGCTACCAATTCAGTCGTAGAATTCAGGGGACCCGTGGATGGTAAATGGGGTCCTATGAAGGCTATTGATTTAACAAATTTTGCCCAGGACCAAATATACAAAGGCAAGTTGACTGATCTCAGCGGAGAGGGAGGATATGTCGAAATGAGTTCAGGAAATTTTATTCATTATTCAAACAACCAGGTTGCCGGTCCTGAGAATCAAATTACCGGAAATTTGGCCACTGTTCAGGAAGTTATTGAGAATGATTACAATGGATTATTAGTAAAAGTGGATAACCCCATCGAGTCCAGAATAGTCATGGGACACATACTTTATGGTGAATTTGCTGATACTAATCTCTCCGAATTCTCAGAATTGTTGGAGGATTTAAAATTGTTTACTCCTAAATATAAAGATCCGGTTACAAAAGAGAACATTCCAAACCTGAAGTTTCTGGCTGCCGCTGATTACTGGACTGCCTTTATCCCGACAAATGCAGCCATGGAACAAGCCCGGATGGATGGTATTATTCCTTATACTATACCTGGTTCTACCAGTGGTAAGGATTCGTTAACAAATTTCGCCATGTACCATTTTATAAAGGATGATGTTGTTTTCGATGATGGTAAGCGATCCGGAACCTTCGAGACCAATCATACTTACAAAGACACGATTGACGGGACGACTCTGAATTCTAAGATTGAAATAATGAATTTCCCTGAAAATCTTATAGTTAAGGATCTCTCCGGGCAGGAAGTTACTGTTGATCATGAAAATGCAAATATTCTTGTGCAAAAAGGTGTTGTTCATATAATTACCTCTGTATTAAAATATTCCGAGTGATTAAAAAAGTCTAACCAGATCTGCTATGAAAAAAATCATACTGCTTTCAGGATTATTAATATGCTTATTATCAGGGTTTAATAAAGCGCAAGGTCAATCAGCCATTATTAAAGGAAAGATTATTGATTCAGAGACACTGGAAACCCTTGTGGGCGTGAATATTGTTGAAATCGATAAAAACAACAGGTTTATCAGCGGAACGGTTTCGGATTTTAACGGGAATTACGTTTTCAAGGTTTCCGATGTAAATAATATAGTCCAGGTTTCTTTTATCGGTTACTCTAAACAAACATTCCTGGTTGAAGGCCGCACCCAGATCGATATTAACCTTGAACCGGAATCGTTCTCAATAGACGAGATTACCGTTGTAGGTGCAAAAATGGGTAGCGATGGTGTTACCAGTGTGCGCGACAGGGGCACGGCAGTTACACGATTAGAGTTAGAGGGTATGAAATCCATTATGTCCACTTCAGTTGAAGACATGCTTCAGGGGCGAATTGGTAACGTAGATATATCCTCTGTTTCAGGTGACCCTGGAGCAGGATTGAATATCAGGATTCGTGGTACGGCATCCCTGAATGCCAGGAATCAGCCACTAATTGTCATTAACGGTATTCCTTATGATGCCAATATCGACGACAACTTCGATTTCGCAAGTGCCGATATTGAAAAATTCGGTAACCTGATCGACGTTTCACCGGAAGATATAGAATCTATCGAAGTACTTAAAGATGCAGCTTCAACCGCTGTATGGGGATCCAGGGCATCAAACGGTGTACTTATGATCCAGACAAAAAGGGGTGCTAAATCGAAACCTATATTTGAATATACCTTTAAAAATACTTCATCCTTTGAACCGGATCCTATCCCCATGCTTGATGGAGCCGGCTATGCCCGTCTGATAACTGAAGAACATTATAATGTTACTTATAATACCTGGCAAAATGCGGAAATTGCCTTTGACCCGGAATGGGAAGAATACTACAACTATTCGCAAAATACAAATTGGGTTAAGGAAATTACCAAAACGGCTTTTACAAACCAGCATGACTTTTCAGTTCGGGGTGGTGGTGAAAAAACCAGGTATAATATGTCGATGGGATTTTTTGACGAAGAAGGAACAACCATTGGCAATAACCTGAAAAAGCTCAACCTTCGCAGTTCGCTTGACTATGATCTCTCATCCAAGCTCCAGTTTAAAACTGATGTTATGTTTACCCGTTATGACCAGGATAATACCTATGATGCCGAAGATTCTTATTATTATGGTGATAAATCTCTCAGATCCGTTGCCTACCGGAAAATGCCAAATCTTTCGATATATGACAGGGATACAAGTAATATTCATTATGGGGAATACTTTACGCCTTACGAAACGCTGCAGGGCAATGCCAAGGACATTTACAACCCGGTGGCGTTTGCAAGACTTGGTTCGCAGAACCGGTTAAAAGACAATGCCAGGGCTTTATTCAGTCTCAGGTATAATATTACCCCCCGACTGATCCTTAACTCTACAGTAACGCTGGATATCTTTGATAACAAAATATCCAAGTTCCTTCCTTATAAAGCACTGGGTTACGATTATTACAACGATATTTCAAATCGTGCTGTCAATGAGTTTTCAAAGAAAAGTTCTATATATACTATAAACCGGTTAATCTACCGCCCACAAGTTGGAGATAATCACGACCTTGTCTTTATGGGGCAGTTTGATACGGAAGAAACTGTTTCGAGGTGGTATAAGACTGAATCGAGCCAATCAGCATCTCCTTTTTTAACTGAACCGGTTAATGATAAACACCTTCATTATTTTGGAGCCAATTTCAGCAAATACCGGTCGTTGGGTTTATTCCTTACCGGTAGCTATAAATACAAAGACAAATACAGCGTTATGCTCGGCGCCAAGTATGAAGGAAATTCCAAGTTCAGTAAGGAAAGCCGGTGGGGTCTGTTTCCGACAGTTTCAGGATTCTGGCGTATTTCAGAGGAAGCCTTCCTGAGTAATCTTAACTTTATCTATGACCTGAAATTGAGATTAAGCTGGGGACAAACCGGTAACTCACCTTCTCAGAATTATCTTTATTTTAATACCTATGAGTCCGGCTCAAGTATTTCCTACATGGATATGCAGGGTGTTCAGCCTACTGGTATTGAACTTACCAGTCTGCAATGGGAAACCATAGATCAGATAAACCCGGGTCTCTCTTTTATCGGCTTTAACGGACGCATGAACATCGAAATAGACTATTACAGGAAGAAAACACTGAACCTGTACCTTGAGGACTTCGGTATTCCTGATCAAACCGGTTTTGGAAGCATTAACCGCAACGATGGAGAAATGGAAAACAGGGGATTTGAATTCCTTATCGATTATACTGTTATACAGAAAAAGGATCTTCAGTTGAATTTTAACGTGAACCTTTCCAGGAACCAGAATGAGGTATTGCAACTTCCTGATAATTATAGCCTGGTTTATGGTAACATGCTTGAAAATGGTAACTATAAAATCAGTATCAAGCCGGGCGAACCGCTTGGAGGATTCTTCGGATACAAGTATGCAGGGGTTTACAGATCAGATGACGACGCCATTGTAAGGGATAAGAACGGAGACCCGGTTTATGGTTTAAATATTGATGAGCCCCTGACAATGATTATGGGAGGTCCTTCGGGCTATGTATTTGAAGGGGGTGATGCGAAGTATGTAGACCAGAACTATGATGGGAAGGTTGATGAACTGGATATCGTTTACCTGGGAGATCTTAATCCCAAATTTATGGGCGGCGCCGGAGCACGTATCCAATACAAGAGCTTTATTCTTAATACCTTTTTATTTTTTAAAGTCGGTCAGAAAATTATAAACCAGACCCGAATGGATACTGAAAAGATGTATAACCACGATAACCAGAGCCAGGCAACCAACTGGAGATGGAGAAGGGAAGGAGATTCTACTGATATTCCAAGGGCACTTTACAACGATGGCTATAACTGGCTGGGTTCGGATCGTTTTGTGGAAGACGGTTCTTATATACGTTTAAAAACATTATCCCTGAGTTATCTGGTTAAACCGGAATTAGCCGCAAAGCTCAGGATTAATGAAATGAGAATTTTTGCTACTGCATATAACCTTTATACCTGGACCGGTTATTCAGGTCAGGATCCGGATGTGGCACCCCCTTCAAAACCGGATACACTGCCAAAAGATTATAGTAAAACTCCTCCAGGCAGAAAGTTTATGTTTGGTGTAAACATAAAATTCTAATATTAAAACAGTAATTCAATGAAAAAACTCAATATAAAAAGTCCGTTAAGATTTGCCATCCTCTTTGTAATGATGACATTTATGTCTTGCCAGGATTGGTTATCAATTGCTCCGGAAAGTGACCTTATAAAGGAAAAATTCTGGACGAAAACGGCGGATGTGAACGGCGCCCTTGCTGCAGCTTATAATGCCTTACGGGATGCAAGCCTTCAATCATTAATATTTGGCGAACTGCGTGCTGACCTGGTGACATTTCCGGGAAACAGTTTTTCCGAATATGCCAAAATTGCTGCCAGTAATATCAGTCCAACCAATGGTGTTATTAACTGGAAAGCATATTATTCAGCCATCAATCTTGCCAATACACTTATGTATTACGATGACGAAGTATTTGAAAAAGATCAGACATTCACCCAGAAAATGAAAGACGGCATTGAAGCGGAAGCACTTTTTATACGGTCCATGGCTTACTTTTACCTTGTTCGCTTATGGAAAGATGTTCCGCTGGTTACAGAAGCTTCCATCTCGGATACATCCAATCTTTATATCGGAAAAAGTTCTGAAAAGGAGGTCCTTAATCAGGTAATCGGGGATCTTTTAATGGCTAAGGATCTGGCATATACAACTGAATTCATGGGAAGCGATTATTTCTATGGACGTGCCAATAAATATTCCATCATGGCTCTTCTGGCAGACGTTTATTTATGGAACGAACAATATCAGAAATGTATTGATTATTGCGATGAAATAATCAATACATCATTCTATGGATTGGAGGAAACCGAAACCTGGTTTAATATATATTATCCCGGAAATTCCCAGAGGGAAAGTATCATAGAACTTCAATACAATGATAATCTGGATGGTCAGGAAAATCCTGTTTATTACGATATGATTAATGTTCCGGGTGGTGGTACACAGGCAGTATTAAATACCAAAAATATTACCCGGATAATGGTTACGGAAGATGCACGAAATATTTTTGGTAAAGGAGCCATCTGGAAATACAGAGGAAAAGATAATCTTGGCCTGATCCCCAGATCTGGTACAGAACGTGACGCCAATTGGATACTATACAGATATGCAGATATCCTTCTGATGAAAGCAGAAGCAGCCATAGAGCTTGACAGATTTGATGAGGCCAATGCCCTGATAGGTGAAACACTCTTGCGGGCCGGATTGCCTTATGAAGAGACTTATGACAAAGAACTTTTAAGACAGTCTCTTTTAGATGAAAGGGGCAGGGAATTCCTCTTCGAAGGGAAGCGCTGGTTCGACCTTTTGCGTGCTGCTAAAAGAAATCATTTTCAAGACAAACAGATCATTATCGATATGATTCTTTCAGGCGCCGACATTAAACAACAAGCTATACTGAGGACCAAAGTTTTCGATACATTAAGCTATTACCTGCCAATAGCAGAACATGAGCTGCTTTATAACCAGAACCTGAAGCAAAATCCATTTTATGACCGGTAAAAAAATTAAAATAGATATTATCATGAAAAAATCGGTTTGGCGAATTCTGACACGGGGCATCCAATTATCTTTATTTTCGTTGGTTCTGTTTTGCTGCAACGAAGATCCTGTTTTATGGGAAGTTGATTCGAGTGAACAGGTAATTGCGGACTACATAGCCAGTAATCCTGAATTCTCAGAATTTGAAAAAATATTGGAGGCCACGGGACTAAGCAGCCTTCTAAGCGTGCGCGGTCCATTTACCCTTTTCCTTCCATCAAATACTGAAATGGAAGCGTATTATGCAGAAAAGGGCGTTGCATCCTGGCTTGATTTTACAGATCCTGAATTCCTTAATAATCTTGCACTTAACCACCTGGTGCCAAGTAAAATGGAATCAGGTGATTTTGGCCTTGGAGCAATTCGTGATTTAAATGCCTTAGGCGATTATCTGGTTACTGAATTCGATGGCGCAGACATCATCCTTAACAAGTACAGCAAAATCATTGACAGGGATATACCTGCTGCCAATGGGGTTATCCATTTAATCGATAAAGTCATTGACCCTGTAACTGTCAGTGTCTATGAACTGATTGCCGGTAATCCTTCTTATTCATTATTTACTGAAGGCTTGAAGCAGACAAAACTTAAAGATACGCTGAATGTTATTGATTTTCCATATGGCAATAGATTAGCCCGTACCCGGTTTACAGTGCTGGCAGTTGCCGATACTACTTTTAACCGGTATGGCATTACCACTATTGATGAATTGATCTCGTATTTTACCAATGCTCCGGATAGTATCATCTTCATTGAAAACGGATTTTACAGGTATATGGAATATCATTGCCTCGGGGGAACCTTTTACCTCAATGACTTTGACCTGGGTACACGTGTGTATCCCATTCTCTCTTTCGATAACAATATATCCATAAGAGTCGACGATGACTACAAACTTAATTCCAAGAGTTCAACTGAGTATACAGGCTTTATAATCGATGAGTCAAATTATCCTGCAAAGAATGGCACAGTTCACACAATCAACGATCTGCTGCCTGTTTTTGAACCGGATCCTTCCGTTATAGTCTTTGAAACCACCGACTATTTCGATATGAGGCAGGGCGACTACTTTGGAAAATACTACAGTAGGTGGTTTGACGGGCAAAACACTTTTGCCTATATTAAATGGGAAGGTGACTATCTTCTCTACTATTTTAAAGATCATGACACCGGAAAATTACTTAACGACGACTGCCTGAGTATGAGCGGATGGTGGTGGGTAGAAATTACAACGCCGAAAATTATGAAGGGCAAATATAATATTACATCCAACCTTTGGGCTAACCAAACTAATTATGCCGTCTATGTGGATGGTGTAAATACTGCTCTTGTCAAATCCACAGATCCTGCTGAATCTACAAGTTGGGGCGGGTTTGATTGGACCAAAACAGAAAGACATACAATTAAAGTGGTTACACTAAGCCCTGGTTTGCTATTCTGGGATACCGTCATATTTACACCAGTTAATTAATTCATTACCTGTCCAATAATTTAATACTGCTTTGAAATGACAAAAAAATACTCGTACTCAACCTGTTTAACTCTCATCACCTTGTTTATCACAAGCATGTTTATTCACCCCTTGCTGGCCCAGACATCCGGGGTAAATATTACGGGTGTTGTAACAGAATCGGGCACAGGACTCCCTTTAAGCCAGGTTTCTGTTTCAGTTTCCACCACAGGTGCATCTTCAGAAACAGATGAGCAGGGAGCATTTACTATTGCAGTACCCGATCTGGAGACAGAATTAATCATTAACCTGCCTGGTTACAATAAACGGAATATCCACCTGAACGGGAGAGATTTCGTCACTGTTTACATGGTGTCCTCCCTATACAGGTCTCTGGATAATTCCTTTAATTCCCCTGTTGGCCCTGAAATAATTAAGGATGCCACATTCCCGGTCACTACAGTTACTGCGAGCGACCTGAAATTATCACAGGCTACTTCATTTGACCAGGCCCTTCAGGGAAGAGTTCCAGGAATGTCGGTGGTTGAACAATCCGGCATGCCGGGACACAGAACATTTATGAGCCTCCGTGGAATCTCATCCTTGTATGCCAACACGGAGCCATTGCTTTTTATTGATGGGATGATTTACGATTACTCGTATGCCAAAAATAGTCTCATGGAAGGTTTTGCGCTTAATCCTTTTGATATTGTTGATATAGATGATATTTCTGATATTTCCATTTTGAAGTCTGGTGTTTCTTATCTGGGTGCTGCAGGTTCCAATGGCGTTATTAATATAAACACAGAGCAAAAGGCAGAAGCAAGCACGGTGATCAAATTTTCAGCCTATGGAGGTATTTCAATGGTTCCGAAAAAACAGGATTTGCTGAATGCCTCCCAGTTTAAGAACTATTTCAGCGAAAGATTAATTTCCCAGGGCTTTGATGAAGACCAGATTAATGCCATGGTTCCATGGCTGAACGGGGATGCTTCTTCCGAAGATTACTATAAGTACAATAACAGCACCGACTGGCAGGATGAAATATTCAGACCCGCTGCTGTTTCGAAGTACCACTTTTTCCTTAAGGGGGGTGATGATATTGCCACCTATAATATTTCGGTCGGTTACCTTTCTCATAAGGGCATTTACGAAAATGCCGGCTATACCAGGTTTAATCTGCGGATTAACGGGAAAGTCAATATCAGTGATAAATTCTCAATTACACCCAATGCAAAATTATCCTTAGCCGACAGCAAGCTGGCTAACCAGGGCCCAAGTGCATGGAAAAATCCAATTCTTTCAGCGGTTTTAATGCCTCCAATTATGGCTCCTAACGCGAGGGATGCATCCACAGGTGAGTTCCTTAACTATATTGATGATGTGGGAATTTTTAATGCAAGCAACCCGACTGCGATTGTGAATAGTGCGTCGGGCACAAACCGGAATTATCATTTTCTTAGTTCTGTAACGGCACAGTATAAGTTTAATGAGCATTTTAACCTTTCAACCCTGATTGGAATTAATTTCAATAATGCACGCGAAAACATTTTCTTACCGGATCGCGGAATTTTACAGGTTGATTCGGCATTCAATAGTCCTGGTGATTTTGTATATGAGTTTCGTTCAACACAAAATCATACTGCGCTTACCTATACCAACAAAACTGCTTCTGGTCACACAATTGCCATGAATGCAGGATTCAGATACATGCGAAATAGTTATAAGTACGATCTGAGTACGGATCTGAATACACCCTCAGATGATTTTAAAAGTCTTGGTAGAGGGGCCCAGTATAGTTTCCTTCGTTCCACCATTGGTGATAACAGGGGATTGGTCTGGGTATCTTATTTTGGAAACATAAATTATAATTTCCGAAATAAATATTTTGTAAGCACGAACCTTTCCTATGACGGAAATTCGGCTACAAATGCGGAGAACAGGTATAATCTCTATCCTTCAGTCGGTGCCGCATGGCGGCTTTCATCTGAAAGTTTCCTGAACCAGGTTAGCTGGCTTGAAGATCTTAAGCTGAGAGGGTCGTATTCTGTTACAGGTAACATGTTCACCAGTGTTTATGATTATTCCAAATTATATTATACCAGTCGCAGGATTAATGGGAACGGTGTGATTACCCGCGAAATTATCCCAAATGAAAACATGGGGCTTGAAAAGAAACATACGGTGAATGCCGGCCTTGACCTTTCCATATTAAGGCAATTGGTAAACATGCACCTGGATATATACAGGTCCAATGTGAATAACCTCATTATTCAACAGGAACTTCCACCAACATTGGGATTCACAACCTATTATGATAATGGAGGCAAACTCGAAATCAGCGGTTTGGAAATTGCTGCTGACGGACGTTTGAAAGCAGGAGATTTTGTAGTAACTGTTGGTGGTTCTGTAAGTAAAGAATTAACAAAAATTAAGAGCTTAGCCTTTATTAATCCTGCTACGGAAAATATTATTACCACCATACCGGGTGCCCAGTTTATTACCTCAGCAGGAAATCCTGTTAATGCCTATTATGGATACAAAACCGATGGTTTAATCTCTAATGCTGAAGCAGGTACTGTAACCGGCCCGAAAGGAATTCTTATGCAGGCCGGAGATATGAAATTTGTAGACATCGATGCCAATAATATCATTGACAAAAATGATAAAATGATCATCGGTGATCCAAATCCGGATATTTTCGGGAGTATTTACACAGCGTTCTCTTATAAGCATTTTGAGCTATTAGCTTATTTCAATTATTCAATAGGTAATGATGTATTCAACTATATTAAGTACAAATCAGAGGCAATGGATTCTTACTGCAACCAGTCAGCATCTGTCCTCGAAAGATGGACCACTTCCAACACCAGCGCTGCTATGCCAGGAGCCAGCTTTGGAGATCCTGCGGGTAATGCTGTTTTTTCTGACCGGTGGATAGAAGACGGCTCGTACCTCCGGCTGGGTCAGCTCACCTTGAACTACAATCTTCAGTCAAGACCTGGAATCTATAAGGGAGTTGTTATCTACCTTACGGCTACTAACCTGTTTACTCTAACTAAGTATTCAGGATATGATCCGGACTTTATGTATTTAAACAGTCCGTTCTATATGGGAGTTGATTATGGAATGATGCCCCAGACCAGATCATTCATCATTGGCTTGAAATTAGACTTATAACAGGTAAAAATTATAAAAAAATGGAAAAGAGATCACGAATAAATCCATATTTTCTGACGGTTCTCAGTGTGGTATTGGTTACAATTTCCGGATGCAGCGAAGATTTCTTCAAGGAAAAGGCTGGAGACCGGATTACTCCTGATCAGCATTATCAGTCGACAATTGATGCTGTTGTATCCCTGGAGGGTGCTATTTCTCCACTGCAGGATATAATGCCAAATTTAATAATACTGGACGGGCTCAGATCAGATGCTATGGATGTTACAGAAAATGCCAATTCCTATTTCAAAGATATTAACGATCAGATTTTCTCGCCCGGGAATCCGTATACTAATCCTGCTGACCTTTACAAGGTTATCGTTAATATTAATGAGGTTCTTGTCAATATTGACCAAATAGCCCTTAGTGACAAGGAGTTTGATGAGTTTATTGCTTATTGGGTCAAAGGAGCTTTAATCGGAATGCGTTCCTGGACTTACTTTACCCTGGTGCGTTTATATGGTGAAGCTGCATATATTGAGGATAATCTGACTACCCTGCCTGAAAATCTGACTCAGCTGGTTCTGAGTAAGGAGGTTATGATTGACACCCTTATCAATCAGTTAATTCCCTATATTCATGATGCTTCAATAGGAACAGAATTTGTAGAAATTAGGATAGATCATTATATAAATAATAAAGCACTTCTTGGTGAATTGTATCTTGAAATAAACGATTATGCCAATGCCGTTTTTTACCTGAAGCTGGCTTGCGAAAGTTATTTTAACCAACCCTCCCTGCTTAAAGTGGATGGGACATATAAAGATGTCGGATGGGGCGCTATTTTTCTGAACGCTGAGTCCCAGGGCATAGAAAATCTTACCGTAATACCTTATTCCTCTGTTGAAGACCAATACAATCCTCTTGCGGGCTGGATGTTCTACCAGTATATGGTTAAACCTGCGGAGGTTCTTATTGATTCATTTATGGCACAAATCCCGGCAGCAGGTGACCCCGGTGACTTATATAGAGGGCTGGGAATTACTTTCTATATGGATACCATAGATCAAACCGGGACTATCGAATCCTTCATTACAAAATATTTAGTTGACTTCAGTGATCCTTTTAGTTCAGATATAATTATCTCAAGGGCAGCCGACATACATTTATTATTGGCTGAAGCATACAATCGCATGGGCGATGACCTTTCACAGGAATATGCACTGATGTTGCTGAACCAGGGAGTTAATAAGGAAAATCCAAAGCCTGCAGAATTTTCGAAATGGTCAAGAAACATCGGGATCAGGGGCAGGGTGTACCTGCAGTCGAGGGAAATTCCTGATGGTGTTACAGGTTCGGATAGAATGCTGCTTATTGAAGATTTCATTATAGCTGAAAGGGCTTTAGAACTGGCCTTTGAAGGAAAACGATGGTTCGACCTGGTGCGCGTTGCGGAGCGCAGGAATGAGCCTGAATTTCTTGCAGATAAAGTAGCTGAAAAATTCAAGGGGACGGGCAAGTATAATGATGTTCGTACCAGGTTAATGGATCCTTTAAACTGGTATTTACCGTCTGAATAATAAACCTTGTTACCAGGTACTGGTTACTGGTTTCCATGTAAGAAATTAATAATCAATACATGAAAAGGAAATCATTTCTGATTTTCCTCCTCACATTTGCGATTAATCCAATTATCACTGATTTCACATTAAAAGCCCAGGTCAGTGATTCAAAACCTGCCGGAGACAGAAAGCTTGAGAAGGAAACCGGGCAGCTTCTCGCGTTTTCCAGGATTGACAGCCTGGTAAACAGCCGGCAATTTGTTTTCCAGGCAGAATACAACCAGGGTTCCGACATGGTTTTTGTTGTGGTTGATTCCCTGTTCGGGGAAGTGCAAAACGGAAACCGCAATAACCTCCAGGGTCAGATAACCCATTGTGAGGTAAAGAAAAATGAAAAGAAAAAAAACCTGACGGTTTCAATAAAAATGAGAGGGGAAATATATACGGCGGATGCTTTTCTTTTCATCGATTCATATGGTAACGGTAAAGCCACTGTTAAAAGTGAATTCCCCGGAAATTTTTCTTTTTTTGGTAGGGTTGTTGAGTTTGAAAATGCCAGTATCTACGAGGGGCCATCCCATTTCGTTCATTGATTCCCGTTTACCTGTCATCCCGAACTTGGTTCGGGATCTCAAGCAACAAAGAAGATCCTGAAATGAATTCAGGATGACGTAGTATAAATAAAAAAGGCCGCCCATTCTTTGAGCGACCTTTATTTTAATGAAGTGAGTTCTATTTTTTAACAAAAACACTATTGGTAACAACCATAGATTTAAATTGTACGGAAACAATATAAAATCCAGCATCAAGCGTACCAATATTAATATTGGCATTAGAAGCATTTACAGGAACACTTAATAACGATTGTCCTACAATGTTTATAATGTTTACCGACTGAATTTCGAATTCACTTGATATGGTCAACACGTTGGCCGCCGGGTTTGGATACATACTGAATCCAGCAGAAACCTCTTTGATTCCAGTAGGACCAACCGTTACATCAAATGTTTCAGTTACAGGATCTTCACCATCAGTTGCTGTAACAGTGATCGTGGCTGTACCCTCAGCAACACCAGTTACAGAAGCAACTCCATCGGCAACAGTAACCGTTGCAAATGCCTCATCACTTGAAGCAGCAGAAATGGTTATGTCGTCATCGTCGGCATCAGTAACAGTAATGGTAATGTCAACAGTTTCTCCAACTGTAACAACTGTATCAGGGATGGCAGTAATTACCGGTGGCGTGTTTGGTACAACAGGAGTACCGAAGATGGTGCCATTGGACATCAAGGTAACTTCACCCAGGTAGCTTGGATTTCTCCAACCTTCGTCCAGAAGCTGGTTCCATGAGTATTTACCATCAAGTCCGTCACCGTCATTGTCCCCAATCTTTGCATCCCAACCCAGAACATCGCCTGCATTCAGAGTGACCCCAATTAATCTCATCGGAACTACCAATTCAAGCAGGTAACCGTCATCGTTAATCACTTCAACAAAATCAACATCCCGTATCAATGAGGTATCTTCCATGTTTAAATCTCCTGCAACACTCCAGATCTTTTCCAGCATGAATTGAACTGAATCATAGGGCTCCACAGCATCCACAACATAGGTTTCGGTTTTCAGGTTAGCAAAGTCAAAATATACGGAATAGTGATCCCGCTCCCAGGAATTATTCAGAACCGTTTCCAGGCTATCATCTTTTACCTCCAGAAGAATATAGAAATTATCAGCATCCCACAGCGCCCTAATTGTTCCGCTGAAGTCAGCTGCATTCTCTACACCTGAAACTTCGTTCTCCCTTTCAAGGGGCATCGCAATGGCATGGTTCCAGTCACCATCCTTTATCCCATCAATTTCTATTTGAGCTGGCGCAGCTTCCGTTGAACCAAGATCAACAAATACTGGCTTCAGTTTCAGGTTACCCATATAACTGGGATTTCTCCAGCCCTCATCCATAGATTGATGCCAGGATAATTTTCCATCGAGACTCCCATCGGCATCATTGTCCCCGATCTTTACATCAAATCCAATGATTGCATCATCGGGTATAGTTACACCGATTTCACTGAAAGGAAATGCAATCTCCAAGCTATAACCATTATCTCCGATAACCTCTACAAAATCAACACCCTGTACCAATGTGCTATCTTCAAAGCCTAAATCTCCTGCAACACTCCAGATTTTTTCAACCATGAATTGAACTGAATCCATGGGATCGACGGCATCGGTGACAAAAGTCACGGTTTTTAAGTTGGAGACGTCGAAATAGATGGAGTAGTGATCCCGTTCCCATGAATTATTCAGATCAGTAATCAGGGTGTCATCCATGACCTCCAGATACACAAACACATTGTCATTGTTATGCATTACCTTGAATGTTCCGCTGAAATCGGCAGCACTTTCAATGCCCGAAATTGTATTTTCAACCTTCAGGTCATATTTTGCAGCAGCATACCAGCTGTAATCAGCAACACCATCGATAACGGGTGTGTGCAAAACTTTGGAAATGGAACCGTCGGCTTCAAGTTTAGCTGTTCCTAAGTAGCTTGGATTTCTCCATCCTTCATCCATTATCTGGTACAACGAGTATTTGCCATCGAGACTCCCGTCGGCATCATTGTCCCCCACTTTTGCGTCAAATCCAATGACAGTTTCAGCGGCCAATGTAACACCCAACTTACTGAAAGGAAATGCAATCTCCAGGGTGTAGCCATCAGCCCTGATATCCTCCACAAAATCAACACCCCAGACAAGGGTACTGTCTTCCATGGTGATGTTACCTTCAATACTCCAGATCTTTTCGGCCATGAACTGGATCGAATCAAAGGGAGCGACCGCATCGGTGACAAAACTGGTGGTCTTTAAATTACCCATGTCAAAATAGATGGAGTAGTGATCCCGTTCCCAGGAATTATTCAGGTCAGTGATCAGTGTGTCATCCATGACCTCCAGAAGGCAATATACTGCATTTGCATCCCACACTGTTTTGATGGTTGCACTGAAGTCGGCAGCATCAGCAACCCCTGAGGTGCCATTGTCCCTTAAAAGGTCCATCGCTGTCACAGAAGTCCAGACAGCATCACTTCCATCCCCGTCAATAACCGGGGCTGTTGTAATCTGCCCAAAAGAATTTGAACTGATTAAGCCTATTAATAAGGCAAAAATTCCTACTTTGAGTAATGTTCTTTTCATAATAGTTTAGTATTTAAATGGTTTTAATACACTACTAAATTAGTTAATAATTTTTTATCACAATAGAATTTCACGGAGAAAGTACGTAGGGTTTGCTGATAAAGTCAATTTAGCAAAGAAATAATTTGCCGAATTTTTCTTCCAAAGCATATTGTGGTTGACTCTCCTCTAAAGGCAGCAAGCTACGGGGAAACGAGTTCCTGAGTTCGGCGGAGCCAAACAAACCTGTGAGTTCGGCGGAGCCAAACAAACCTGTGAGTTCGGCGGAGCCAAACAAACCTGTGAGTTCGGCGGAGCCAAACAAACCTGTGAGTTCGGCGGAGC
>JADHVS010000162.1 GCA_016783865.1 Bacteroidales bacterium | reverse complement strand
GTGTCCAATTTTAAGTGCTCGATGCCTCTGTGATAGGCTCTGCAACCGATTTACCTGTTTTGTTACTTTTTTAACGAGAGGTCTGTAATAACTCTTAAACTCTGTTTTCTCAAAATATTGTTAAAAAAATTTGGAATAAATATTTTAATTCATAATTTTACATATCTGTTAAACATAAATGTTAAACAAATTAGTTGAAACAATCAGGTTTAACATTTAAGTAAAACAAAAAAATGGAACCAGCGAATATAAATAAAGAGCAGGACACTGAAAACAAGATCCTTACAGCTGCAAGCAAGGTATTTATGATCAATGGAAAAGCGGGTGCGTCTATGCAGAATATTGCTGATGAAGCGGGAATAAACAGGACGCTGCTGCATTATTATTTTCGTAGTAAGGACAAGCTTTTTGATGCTATTTTTAATGATTTGATCGGAACAATGTTCCCCGTTATTGCCGGGGCTTTCATGCAGGACATTCCCCTGATAAGAAAATTTGAAATTTTTGCAGAGTCGTATGTAGAGTTACTGAAGGATAAGCCCTTCCTGCCATTTTTTATATTTCAGGAGATCCTATTAAATCCTGACAGATTGGTTGGACTGGCACGGCAAGGGGGATTGGATACAACCGTCGCCATGGGAATTATGAAGGAGGAGCTTAAGAAATATGGGATCACTGATATGGATCCAAGGCATCTTATAGCAAACCTTATCGGCATGGTGATATTCCCGTTTGTAGGACGACCGGTATTTGAGAAACTGGCTTTTAATGGTGATGTGGAAGCATATAATGCCTTCCTGGAAGAGCGGAAAAAGGAGGTGCCGCGGTTTATCAGGATGGCCTTGTCGGTGAACGATGAACGATGAACCATATATATTCAAAATGAAATACATAGTCCCTGTTTTATTATTGACATTCTCCGCGGCCCACGCGCAGTTGGGTGATACACTCACCCTGTTTGAATGTCACGAAAAAGTGATCCAGGCAGATCCTCAGCATCGCCAGCTGGCTTTGCTGGAAACACAGAATGATCTGAAAACGAAAAATATTGGTCTGAACTGGTTACCAAGCCTCGATGTAAACGGAAGTTATACTTATCAGTCAGAAGTAGTTGAGCTTGGTGAAGTCATCCCAATACCTGGATTTGATGCTCCTTTGATGCCTCATTACAACTACAAGCTTACCCTGGATATTAAACAAAATGTCTATGATGGAGGTCTGACTAAGTCCCGAAAGGAGCTGGAAAGAACCACTTTTGAAGCTTCAAGGCAGCAGGTAGAGGTAGAATTGAACCAGCTGAAGGAACGGGTAAACCAAATTTTCTTTTACCTGCTTATTCTGCAGCAACAGGAATGGACCGTTCAAATTATGCTGAATGAGTTGATGGAAAAACGCCGGGTGGTCGAATCCGGTGTTGAGAATGGTATCCTGATGGAGTCGGACCTGAATGTAATGGATGCTGAAATCCTCAATGTAGACCAGCAACTTTCTGAAATTTTGATCAGTTGGCAAACAGCTGTTGATATGCTTGAGAAGCTGATTAATGAGGAGATTAAAGTGGAAACCATATTTGAAGTGCCGGAAGTTGTACTTCAATTGGACGCTAATAGTCAACGTCCTGAATATCAGTTGTTTGATCTGCAGATGATGAATCTTGATGCCAGCAAAAATTTGGCCAATACGAGTCGGAAACCAAAAATGTATGTATTTGGAACAGTTGGTATGGGTAATCCCGCGCTCAACTTTTTTAAGGATGAATTAAGGGGGTATTACATCGTTGGGGCAGGTTTGCACTGGAATATCTGGGACTGGAGCAAAACCAGCCGTGAAAGGGAGGTTCTGACAATACAACAGGATATTTTACAGACAAGAAAAGAGTCTTTTGATAAAAACCTGAAAATTCAGCTTGATGAACAGGTTTCATCCATCAGAAAATTGGAAGAGTCTATTAAAAAAGATGAACAGATCGTAATCCTGCGGGAGAAAATTTCGGCTTCATCGACTTCACAACTGGAAAATGGAGTGATCACCTCTTCTGATTATATCACAGATCTGAACGCTGAAACGATTTCCAGGATCAGGTTGGAAACGCATAAAATTCAACTGATACAATCAAAGATTAATTATATGACAATTAAAGGTGAATTATAAAATAAATACAGGATCATGAAAAAATATTTGTATACCATTTTATGCATTGCACTCCTTGTTGGAGCATGCTCCGAAAGGAATCATTTGTCCGATGGGTATGGCAATTTTGAAACTACGGAAATTCTTGTTCCGGCTGAAGCCCAGGGAAAGCTAATGGCATTCACAGCCGAAGAAGGTCAGAAAATAAGTAAAGGTGATACAGTGGGCTATATTGATACAGTTCAGCTTTTTCTCCAGAAAGAGTTATTGTTTACCAGGATCGCAGCGGTTCAGGCCCAGCGGGTTCAGGTGGCCGCAAAGGTAGCTGTTCTTGAGGACCAGATGAAGACCATTATGATAGAAAAGGAACGTCTTGAAAAATTACTCGAAGACAAGGCAGCTACTCAACAGCAGATGGATCAGCTGGATGGACAGATCAGGTCGTTGAAAAGCCAGATAAAGGCTGCCGAGGCACAATATGTCACAATACAGAGTGAAACAAAGTCAATAAAATCGCAGATAGCCCAGGTGAATGATAACATTCGCAGATGCATTATAATTAATCCGGAATCAGGTACGGTGCTTGAGAAATATACTGAGCAAAATGAAATGGCGATACCTGGAAAAGCCCTTTACAAACTCGCCGACCTGGAGATCATGGAACTCAGGGTATATATTTCAGGTAGCCAGCTTCCGGATATAAAGCTTGGCCAGGAGGTCACCGTGTTGATTGATCAGGACGAAAAAACAAACCAGGAATTGGTTGGTAAGGTCAGCTGGATCTCGGATAAATCGGAATTCACCCCAAAAATTATCCAGACCAAGGAGGAACGGGTGAATCTTGTGTATGCTGTTAAGATTACGGTACCCAATGATGGCAGGATAAAAATAGGAATGCCCGGAGAAGTACTTTTCCCGGATAATCAACAGACTCCGTTATAATTATTTCAAAAACCTATGCCCCGTCTCCATTACATCGAGCATGTTCCTTTTGAACCACCCGGATCGATTTTTTAAAATATAACTTTAAGTATTTTCAGATGCTCGCCATAGATATATCAGGAATTAGTAAACAGTATAAATCAGTAACAGCACTGGATCAGATTACTTTTCAGGTGGACCAGGGCGAGATCTTTGGTTTGATCGGTCCGGATGGGGCCGGAAAAACATCCCTTTTCAGGATACTGACAACACTTATCCTGCCTGATAGCGGGACAGCCTCCGTTATGGGTTATGATGTGGTGAAAGAGTTCAGGAAGATCAGAACGATCACGGGATATATGCCAGGGAGGTTTTCTCTTTACCAGGACCTTACAGTTGAAGAGAACCTGAATTTTTATGCCACTGTCTTTGGGACGACAGTTAAGGAGAATTATGATTTGATACGTGACATATATCAGCATATTGAACCCTTCAAAACCAGAAAGGCCGGAAAACTGTCGGGAGGTATGAAGCAAAAGCTCGCACTTTCATGTGCTATGATAAATCATCCGGAAGTTTTGATATTGGATGAACCAACAACCGGCGTCGATGCTGTATCCAGAAAAGAATTCTGGGAGATGCTTGATAAGATCAGACAAAGGAACATTACCATTTTGGTTTCCACAGCTTATATGGATGAGGCAGGTTTATGTGACAGGATAGGCCTGATCCAGGGCGGTAAGATACTGGCACTCGACAGACCCGGGGCGATTCTAAAGAAATTCGATAAGAAACTATATGCAGTTCGGACAGATAAGATGTATCAGCTTATAAAAGACCTCGATAATTGGGAGAGGACTGATACCCAGTTTCTTTTTGGCCAGGATGTGCACGTTACTATTCAACCGTGTGAAGAACCGGATAAATTACTTGGCGATTATCTTAAGTCAAATGATCATAAAGAAGTCAATATCAAAGAGATATTACCTGGTGTTGAGGATTGCTTTCTTGAATTAATGAATTCAGTAGACAGTAGACAGTAGACGTAAGAAAAAATAATGAATAAAGAGAATCCTGTAATAAAAGTAGAGAACCTGGTTAAGAAATTTGGCTCTTTCGTTGCCAATGACAACCTGAATTTCGAGGTATATGAGGGAGAGATCTTCGGATTTCTCGGTGCCAATGGAGCAGGTAAAACGACTGCTATGAGGATATTATGTGGTCTCTCATTACCAACGTCGGGTAAACTGGTGGTGGATGGTCTGGATGTTTATCGCGACCGGGAGAAGATAAAAAAACGGATCGGATATATGAGTCAGAAGTTTTCCCTTTACGACGATCTGAAGGTGTATGAGAATATCCGCTATTATGCCGGAATCTATGGTCTCAGCCTGACATATATTAAAAGCAGGACGGAGCAACTGCTGGAAAAATTGGGACTGGAACATGCAAGGAATCAATTAATAAAAGACCTTCCCCTGGGCTGGAAACAGAAGCTCGCTTTTTCAGTCGCCATTTTTCATAATCCCAGTATTGTTTTTCTTGATGAGCCAACCGGGGGAGTAGATCCGGTTACCAGGAGGCAATTCTGGAACCTGATATATGAGGCCAGCAATGATAACATTACTGTCTTTGTTACCACACATTATATGGATGAAGCGGAGTATTGCGATCGAGTTTCAATAATGGATATGGGAAGGATAGAGGCCCTTGGAACACCAACTGAGTTAAAGAAGGAATACTCAGCTGACAATATGGATGATGTTTTCGTAAAAATTGCCAGAAAGAATTGAGAACCTGAAACGAAGAACGATGAACATGAAAAGATTCTGGGGTTTTGTCATAAAAGAGTTTAATCACATCCTGAGGGATCCACGAACACTGCTGATCCTTTTTGGAATGCCTGTGGTTATGTTATTGCTCTTTGGATTTGTGGTCACAAACGAGCTGAAGGACATCAGGATTGCTATTCTTGACCAGTCTAACGACCGCTATACCCGGGAGATTACCAATAAACTCTTATCATCGGGATATTTCATTTTAGATGGATATATAAATAGTCACAATGAGGTGGAGGGGAAGTTTAAGGAGGGCAATGTAAAAGAGATTATCATCTTTGGCCAGCACTTCGCCGAACGTTTGGAACGGGAAAATTCAGCTGATATCCAGATACTTGCTGATGCTTCGGATGCCAATACAGCCAACCTGGTGGTGAATTATTCGTCGGCCATAATTATGGAATACGTGCACTCACTTAATTCAAGCGGTATTCCACTTAAGGTGCAACCTGAAGTAAGAATGATGTATAACCAGAGCATGAAGGGTGTTTTTATGTTTGTCCCGGGAACGATGGCCCTGATACTTATGCTGGTTTCTGCCCTGATGACCTCCATTTCAATCACACGCGAGAAAGAGCTGGGTACCATGGAAACACTGTTGGTGTCTCCCCTGAAACCATTGCAAATTGTATTGGGCAAAGTAACTCCATATCTTGTTTTATCCTTTTTCAATGCCCTGGCCATCATCATTATAGGGTATTTTGTATTTGGCTTACCCATAAGAGGTAACCTTGCTTTGTTGATGGGAGAATGCCTGCTGTTCATCGGCGTTGCCCTTTCCCTGGGAATATTCATTTCTACCAGGACAGAAACCCAGCAGATAGCTATGTTCATTTCATTGTTGGCTTTGCTGTTGCCCACATTGTTATTGTCCGGTTTTATTTTCCCGATTGAAAACATGCCAGAGATACTGCAATGGCTGAGTGTCATTGTACCCGCTAAATATTTTATAGTGATCATTAAAAACATCATGTTGATGGGGACCGGAATGTTGTTTATTTGGAAGGAGACACTGATTTTATTTGGGATGTTGGTCCTGCTGATCGTGTTAAGTGTGAAAAGATTTAAAATACGCCTTGAATAGACAAACAGTATGCGTAATATATTATTTATCATACAAAAAGAGTTCCTGCAGATCTTTCGAAACCGGTTCATGTTACCCATAATACTGGTTGTTCCCCTGGTTCAATTGATCATTATGGTGAGTGCTGCGACGCTGGAAATGAAGAATATCAAGCTAACAGTGGTAGACAAAGACCTGTCGGGAATATCAAGAAAGTTAACCAGTAAATTTGAAGGATCTCCATTCTTTCATATTGAAAAGCATACTTTCTCCCTTGAAGAATCTGAGGTAGATATAAAGTCCAATCGAACAGATATGATCCTTCACATACCTTCCGGGTTTGAAGCACAACTATTAAAGGAGGGACAAGCCGAAATTCAGGTTCTGATCAATGCGATCAATGCAACAGTGGCTGGTCTGTCGAATGCCTATACTTTATCTGTCATACAGGACTTCAACCAGGAACTATTGACTGAATATTCGGCTGTAATCAACTTGAAACCAATGAAGAATATCCGGATCAATTCATCCTTCTGGTACAATCCGGATCTGAATTATAAAATTTTTATGACACCGGGTATTCTGGTTATCCTTGTAACCATGATAGGTATGATCCTTTCCTCACTAAACCTGGTGCGCGAGAAGGAGCTGGGAACTGCCGAAATGATCAATGTTACACCAATCAGGAAATATCAATTTATTATCGGTAAACTAATACCCTTCTGGATACTTGCCCTGATAGAATTATGCATCGGTTTGGGAATTGGCAGATTATTATATCAACTTCCTGTAACCGGCAGCTTGTTGTTGTTGCTTTTTTATGCATCCATCTATTTGATGGTGGTCATGGGGATAGGCTTGTTCATGTCTGCTATCTCAAATAACCAGCTACAGGTGATGTTCCTGGCCTTTTTCTTTCTTATAACTTTTATCCTGATGAGTGGGATTTTTACGCCTGTCGAAAGTATGCCTGACTGGGCCGTAAAACTTAATTATATCAATCCCCTGGCTTATTTTATGCGCGTCATCAGGATGGTCCTGCTGAAAGGATCCGGGATAGCCGATATTATCAAAGAAACGATATACCTGAGTGTATATGCTGTTGTTATCCTGGGATTGGCTACATGGAGATACAGGAAGGCAGCCTGATTTGTCACTTAAGTAAATCATCCAGGAAAGCGTTCGCTTTTTTGCTGTCCCATCTAAATGCTCCTGTCTTTTTTATTACAATTTCACCCTGCTGGTTAATAATATAGGTGGTAGGCAATGCTGAGGATTGCAGGGTGGGGGGAGGTGTGGAGGCAGGTCTGTAGAATGGTACCGAGTAACCTTTATCCTCAATAAAACTTTGCACATTAACCGGATCCTCCTGTGTAACCAGGATGAAGGCTATGCGGTCTTCATAATCCTCGTACAATCTTTGAATATCAGGCATTTCTGCCCGGCAGGGAGGACACCAGGTAGCCCAGAAATTAAGGAAAACAACCTTACCCCTGAATTCTTCGAATTCTATCAGTTTTCCATCTGGTGAAACCAATTTCCAGCTAAAGTCACTTGATTCCAATTTCCCGAGTATTTCCTTTTTCAAGATCTGTGGACGCTGGATAGCTATTCTATTTACTGCAGTAGCAACAGTTTTACGCGAACCTGGTATGATCAGTAAAATGATGAAAAGGTAGAACAGCAGGTCGGTAACCTTCCCAAACCAGCTTCGCTTTGACCAATACTTTTTTAATCTTGCAATAATTACAAATTCTTTCATTGTTCTTCTATTTTCTTAACCTGCAACCTGTAACCTGCAACCTGTAACACCCAATCTCACACCCCCTCGTAACTAGATACATCTATCTTCTTCATTGTAAGCAACTTATCTTCTTCAAGTTCAACCTTTAATACAAAATCAAAACGGTTCAGGTCAAGACACAAATCAAAATCGGTGGAAGGAGAGAAATGCTGATTCTCCGGTGCAAAAAATCTTTGTGCACTGGTCTTCCTGATAATCTCTTTCATCTGGTTGAAATCATTGGTTTTACCTTCCAGTTCATTCCTAATATATTCCGCACAGAAAGTATCTTCCTCAATAGAGTACTTTGCAGAATAACCCATACAAACCAGCGAGAGCAACTGTGGATTAGTTACCCGGATAAAATTAACCAGTGCACCTGCATTAACAAAACTTCCTGTCACGAGTATGTCTGCGCCGGTTGCATTGACCAGTCCCTGTGTACCGGCACTGGTGCGCTGAACAACTGTTTTTCCTGTGAAATCAATGTCTTTTACAATGGTAGGTGAATTCCCATAATGAAAACCAGGTATGGTTTGCTCATCCTTTTCACCCATTAACAACCAATCGGGATGCAGGTCTTTTAGCTGAAATGCCGTTTCAATACTTCCTGCCGGATGAATTTTATCTGCCCCGTTATGAAATACATAGCAGGCTGTGCTGAATGCTCTGAAAACGTCAATGATAACCGTTAGCCCCTTTGCTTTGCGGGCTCCGTCGACCAGATGTAATATGTTTATTTCCATTCCTGGTGCCAAAAATATACAAATCCCGGGCTCCTCATGCATAATCCCTGAAATTTTTGAATTGTGTGGTTTCCTTGAAAGCAAAGAATTATATTTGTTTATATAATATCACATACACTCATTCCATGATTAAAAAAGTAATGAACTTCATCACCGATGAAGTCTGGACAGTTGATCTGCGCAAATATCCAAGGATCCTTGCTTTTTTTATTCGTCAATTGAGGATCATTCTGATGGCCATGCGGGGATTTAAGGAAAACAAGATCCAGCTGCGTGCATCTGCACTGACATACTATACAATGATGTCGATAGTGCCTGTAGCTGCCATGATTTTTGGGATATCCAAGGGATTCGGTTTTGAAAGAAAGCTTGAAGCTATGATCAGGGAGCAGTTATCAGAACGTGAAGAGATGAAGGAAGTGATCAATTATATTATCAGTTTTGCCAATTCCATGCTCGAAAATATCAATGGGGGATTTATAGCCGGTGTTGGATTGGTTCTGTTGTTTTGGTCGATCATGAAGGTATTAGGGAATATTGAGAATTCATTTAATGCTATATGGCGCATTAAGAAATCGAGGCCGTTTGTCAGGAAATTCAGTGATTATCTGTCGATGATGCTGATAGCGCCGGTTCTTTTAGTTTTATCCAGTACTATTACGGTATTCCTGTCGAATGCTGTCACAGGCGAAGATACATTCATGCAATATGTCGGACCGGTGATCAATTTCCTGGCCAGCCTGATACCATATCTGCTTATTTTCCTGCTTTTTACAATATTGTACGTCATCATGCCCAATACAAAAGTGATATTCAGGAATGCCCTTTACGGAGGTATCATTGCCGGAGCCATCTTCCAGTTAACCCAGTGGGCTTATATTTATTTTCAGGTGGGAGTTTCAAAATATGGGGCCATCTATACAAGTTTTGCTGCGCTGCCCTTGTTTTTAATCTGGCTTCAGCTTAGCTGGTTGATTGTATTATTGGGAGCAGAGATATCATATGCTTATCAGAATATTGAAAAATATGAGTTTGAAGCGGAAGCATTGAAGATATCCAATTATAACAGACGGTTACTTACTTTTTTAATCCTGCACCAGGTGGTTAAGGGATTTATGACAGGTGATCAACCGTTAACAGCCAGGGACATCGGTCATAACCTTGGTATCCCGATGCGCCTGGTGCGTGATATCATTTTTTCATTAACAGAGAATAACCTGCTGGCAGAAACCACCACAGAAAGCCCAAAGGAAAGTGCCTACCTGCCTTCTATTGATATCAGCCAGCTATCCATCAGTTATATCATCAATAAGCTTGAGATGACAGAGGGAGACCGATTGTTTGCAGAAGAATCTGGTGATCTAAAAGCGTTTTCCGGTATACAACAGGATATACTTAAAGCCATCGAAAAATCGCCGGCCAATCGTTTAATTAAGGACGTTTAGCGTGAGCTTGGAGCAATTTGCTTGGAGCAATTTGCCTGGAGCATTTAGCTTGGAGCAATTAGCTTGGAGCAATTTGCTTGGAGCAATTTGCTTGGAGCATTTAGCTTGGAGCAATTAGCTTGGAGCAATTAGCTTGGAGCAATTAGCTTGGAGCAATTTGCCTGGAGCATTTAGCTTGGAGCAATTAGCTTGGAGCAATTAGC
>JADHVS010000024.1 GCA_016783865.1 Bacteroidales bacterium | reverse complement strand
CCATTCACGGCAGAGGTCGCGGACTTTTGCCGCGGTACCCTGTGCAAAACCGGCCTGCAGGTCATTTCCAGGTTTCAGGACCGGTAGTGTCCGATCGGTGTTTTCCGAAGGGGATTTGAGAGGTTCCCACCTGTTTTCCAGGTTCAGCATTTTTCTCTTCAGAGAAAGATGGAATTCGATGTCCCTTATCACCGGAGTTTCCAGGGTGGATGCTTCCAGTTTCAATCGCTCAACATCATCCAGGAAGGAGAGGAAAACCGCACCTTCTTCCTGCCTGAGCATTGACAGCAAGGCCATCCTGCCGGTATTGACAGCGATGGCTTCCAGATGATCCTCCCATAGTGATTTACCGATGATCTTTTCAGGGAAATATTCGGGTTTTGCATAGATTTTTTCATTCCAGCCGTACCAGTCATCCGGAAAACAATATACCGTGCCGCCCCTTGTTATAATTAATCCCTTATTTGTGGTACCGGAGGAAATGTATGCATACCTGCCCGGTACTCCGGCTTCCTGTACCTCCTGTTGATCTGCATTATACCACTGTGTATGAACAGGGAATCTGCCATGAATCTTTTCAACCAGTTCCGGCTGATCCCACACAATCTCAGGGAAGGGTCCCGGTGTAAATATATATTCCCAGGGATTTTCGATGGAAGGCTGCAGGCGGCAATTTAAAAACCGGCGATAGTCGGATTTTTGTGTTTTTTGTGCTTCCAGTATGGCGTATGCTGCTTCATCATAAACTTCCACGGAGAATCCCCATTCAGCCTGCCTGTCCACCACTTTCACCAGAATGTTGTTCACTCCTTTCCGTAGGGGAGCTGAAAATTCATCCTGTCCGGGTACCAATCCCCTCCCACCTGAGTATTCATGCACACACAGCCCGTTTATCCATACTTTTGCATCATCGTCTGAACCGAATTCAAACCACGCTATTTGTTCCTTTCGTGAGTATATTGAACTAAAACCATAAATGAGCACCCTGTCCCGGTCAGAAAAATACCTGTCCAGGTTAACAATCCCATTCTTGCCGGAACTTAAAGGAATGATCGTGAGAGTTTGCCCGGCATCATCATCATCGATAAGAATCTCCTGTCCGGCCCTGAACTCAGCTTTTCCCTCCCCACCTATAGGGTTTCACAAAACTCATAACTAATTTATAAACAGCAAGTTACAAGACTCCAAAAACAGGCATTTTCTAACTTTTTGTAACCTATTGACTTTTAATAACATACAGCGATCATTCATAGCAAAAATAACCATATTTAGCCTGTTTTTAGGGCAAAAATTGAATGGGTTAGAAAGATTTAGTTTTATGAAACCCTGTGACCCGATCATTGTAATATTTTGTATGCTTGATATTTAGTTTTCTAACTTTAAATTTATTGGTATCCACTTCATGAAAAATTTCATAGACTTTCACAAAACTAGAGGATACCAATTATGCACCATTCAGAATTCCTTTTTAACCTGGCCGACTTACCACCAGCTGTTAAATATGAAAAACTCTTTGAAAACCTTCCAATGCTTCAAGAAAACATCCCTAAGACCGGAAGACGGCCGGTAAGCAGAAACAGTATGCTTAAAGCCTTAATCTACAAATCATTAAGACGCTTTCCATATCTGACAGATTTGACCTTTGAACTCAATAATAATCCAAGTGTATCCAAAGCTTTAGGTTTTTACCCACTGGAACCGGCACCTTCAACCGAACGCTTCTCCTCATTTCTGCACGACACCAAACATCATGAACTCATCTCGATACATCAACAATTAGTGCAAGAATTAATCAAAGTCGGGGTTATATCCGGAAATTCTATTGCCATTGATTCTTGCCCCATTGTCGCGTTACTAAAAGAAAACAACTTGAAAACCTCAGTGTCATACAGATTTGACAAGACAAAAATACCTGCCGGTGATCCTGATGCACGTTTAGGTGTTTTGATTCATTTTCCAACTCCATTCAAAAAAGAAGTCCGGTACTTTTGGGGGTATCGTAATCATGTGATAAATGATACCGCTACTGAACTCCCAATCTGGGAGATTACCAAACCGGCAAATGTCTCTGATATCAAGGTCGCAAAAGAACTTATCCGGGAAGCAAGTTCTTTTTTCAATTTGAATATCGAGGTGGTAACAGGTGATGCCGCCTATGATTCCGAGGACTTACTTAAATTTATCATCAATGATCTGAAAGCATTGGCTATTATTCCTCACAACCCTCGAAGAGAGCAACCCAAAGGTTATCAGATCAAAGGTGACAAAGTGATTTGCGAGGCAGGCCTTGAGATGCATCGTAAAGGAAAAATGCGTCCTAAAAAAACCGGAATCCTTTATTGTCAATATACCTGTCCAATCGTTTATGACAAACAAACTCGATATCAACACATCACGTGCCCTATAATGCATCCGAAGTTTTTCAAAGGCAAAGGCTGTAACGTACTTATTCGAATGGATCCAAGCATCCGGTCAGAAATTGGCTATGACACACATGAATTCAAAGAACTTTATAAAAAACGCACCTCTGTTGAACGGATTTTCTCACGTTTATTGGCCATTGCGATGCAAAATCCAACTGTAAGAGGTTATAATGCTAATTGCAATCATGCAACTATTGCTCATATCACAGTATTATTGGTAGCTATAACAGCATATCTGACAGGGCACCAGGATAAAATGAGATTTGTAAAATCATTTGTGCCAAATTTTTTGATTGGAAATTTCTAAATTAGTTTTGTGAAGCCCTATAAAAGTGGTATCTTTAACTACCAAACATGAATCTACAATATTCTTAGTATTTGTGAACTCTATAAGGTAATTTCCTTTATCCAACCTGGGGCATTAACTCCGTTGGCTAGAGTCTTTGACTGGCAGTCAAGAGGTCATCTGTTCGATTCCGATATGCTCCACATAGATTATCAAAGGGTTACAGATTCTTAAGTTTGTAACCCTTTATTTTTTGCCAGATTTTTGCCAGAGAAGTGGGGATACAGGATCTAACCCAGGTCAATTACTTTCCAAAAAGGATCAATATTATCCTCAAATCTTTTGAACTCCTTTGAGACCCCGTATATAGACAAATATTAGTACATTTAATAATTACTTAAACATATCGGGTTTTACAATATTATATCAATCATTAATTGATATTAAGACAATTAACCGAGGGTTCGCTTCATAAATTGAGCGATAAACGGATATTTAGAATAGAAAAATGAAACAAAATGCTTATTTTCGCGTTATAAATAAACCTGTAAGTTGATTTTATGGAAATAGTTTCTATATTTGGTAATAATCTATTTTCTTTCAAATACACAGGTGATAAAGTAGACGCTTTTGCTAAAGTATTTCGACAATGGACTGATCCAGAGTATCTTGAAGATTTTTTTGAGAAAAATAAATCAGATTTAATGAGTGGATATTGGGAGATATCTACTGTTGAAGAAGCAATAAATGAAACCTACAAAAACGCTCAGATCCTTGAAAAAAGACTTCTTAAAATATCAAGACTTAGTGAAACAGATCAAATACACGGTCTTGAAGAGTTATTTCTTCCAATAAACTACCCCGAGGCAGAGCCATCGAGGTATTAAGCGGAATTTTTGTTTTTTATGAAAAACCTGCCGTTTTTCAAACTTTTCCGCTCTTTACCCCGAGGTAGAACCTCGAGGAATTCTATTGATTAAATGATTATAATGATGAAATCTTTGTTTTGAATATGAGCAAAGCAAAAACCAGTTGGCTCAGAATTTACGGACTTCGAGTTGAAAGCAATATTTATATAATCACTGGTGGCGCTATAAAACTAAAAGGTAAAATGATCGATCGAAAGCACACTAATGATCAGTTTAAAAGATTAAAGAGCTGCAGAAATTATTTAATTGATCACGATATTATTGACTTAGAAAGTATAATGGAATACATAGAAAATAAGAAATGAGTAAAGCACTAAATAGAATAAATGAAATTGCATCAAATAAGAAATCAGATTGGATTGAAGATGCAACAGTTAGGCATTCAAATATAGAATGGTCTGATAAATCATTTAGAATTGCTGTAAGAATTTTGAGAGAGATCCGACGTCAAAAACCAATTAATGGTATGAGTCAGAAAAAGCTTGCAGATGAGATGGGTGTTTCTCCTCAATATATTAATAAAGTAGTTAAAGGACAGGAAAATCTTACCCTAGAGACTATATCTAAAATTGAAAAAGTCTTGGGTATATCACTGATTCAAGTAGCAACGGTACAAACAAGTCAAGTGTTAATTGGGCAATTTGACTCGAATACATCATCTTTTATAAATAAGAATGTCGCGGTACCTGTTAGAAAGAGTGTAATTTCATTCAATGAACCGAAATATTTAAGAGCTACAGGCACAAATGGATAAATCCAAAGAAACAAAGAATTATAAGTTTGCATTAGCGCGTGTTACTACTGAGCAATTTGCAATAATAGAAAGTAATTTGCTGGAGAAGGCCGAAATTAGAATACAATCTAATATTAGATTTGGCGCAGACTATGAAAAGAAGTTAATTGCGGTGTTCTCTTCATTCTTTTTTGAAACCAACGAGAAACAATTTCTTATAGTTGAAGGAGGTTGTCACTTCGCAATTGAGCCAAATACATGGAATAAAATGTTTGGTAAAGAGAAGTTTGAGCTTATTGTGCCTAAAGAATTCATTCAGCATCTTACTGTAATTACAGTAGGTACAACAAGAGGGATTTTGCATGCGAAAACTGAGAACACAGATTTTAATAAGTATCATTTGCCTACCATAAATGTAGCCCAGTTAGTAAATACAGATAGCAAATTCCAATTTGATCAAAAGAAATAAAATAGACAAAACCAGCTGATCAACAAGCCAACATTCAGATTCCACACAATGAACCGAACAAGGTCAGCAAAACAATTTTTTGCAGAATTACTGTAATACTAACCGGTGAAGAACTTCTTTTATTATTCTCGAATACACTTTTTGAAATTCAATCGAAAATAAGTTCTCTTTCTTTATCCTTGGGTACTTGCTACAAATTTTAAGAATGTGTCAAGAGTTAATATTTTGTCTTGAAATTGAGAAGGAAAACTTTTAAGATAGATCTTTGGAACCACCAATTGAACATCGTATTTAATCATTTCTTCTGTAAGCTTCCCCCAAATCCGCAACGGTTAGTTCAATATTTGATATCATCGTTAATCGATTTTTTACAAAAAGTGAAAAGATTAGCCTTTTGCAGGCCTCCCGAACTCAAAGCAGTTTCACCAATGTTTCATTATCATTACAAAAATCTCTTTAACTCTCTGACAATCTATCTGCAACAATCTTAAATGCATTCCTCCTACACCTTGAGAAATCTTTTACGCATGGAACAGATAAATAGTGATCGTAGATATGGCCGCTGCGGAAAATTTGAGCGTCATTTGAAAAAATATCAATAAATCTGCATAATCCTGATGTATTGGCCTCTGAAGCTGACTAAAAATTTGCTGAATGTAGGTCTTCAAACCAATCTGAACCGAATGGGTTTAAAAATTATGAGAAAGTTCGATTAATTTTATACGTTAAAAAAAATCGGATTTAGCTGACGACAAACTGTCTATTTAAGTATTAGCTATCTTTAAAATTATTAACCAATACTATTTGTCATGAAAAATAGCTTAGCGTTAACCATCTTTTTCCTCTCTGCATTGCTACTATCAAACAGATGTTCTTCACCGGGGGATAAATATGATATTAAATTCGTACTACAAATTGATGAAGCAGATATAATCAGAGACCTTGCGGCAAATAGTAGGGATACAACTTTCCTGAAAGCCATCGCACTTGCCCGGCAGAAACAGATAAATAGTCAAAAGGCCTTTGTTGAATTGTTTGGTGAAGTTTTTTCGGAGATCGATCCGGATGCGCGCCTTGCTTCAATTTTCGCAACCAGGGATAGGAGACACCTTATCGATTTTAATTCAACAAATGATGAGGTAATAAAAGTAATAACTGATGAATATCAAAAATCTATTGATATTACAAACGATGTTTTGCTGCAAAGGATTGACAATTTTGGCATAAAAAAGAGCAAACGGCATCTTGAAATTATTGATAATAAAATACATATAACAATAAAATCGCTTACTGAAGATAATGACGGAACAAGGTTAGCCAGAATCAGAAACTTATTGACTACTCCGGGTCAGATCGAATTCTGGGAAACTTATGAAAATTCTGAGATATTCCCTTATCTGCAAAATGTCAACAAAATGCTCCGTGAATCATTGGATCAGGAGGTAGTTTTGAAGGATTCACAATCAAAGATTACTGAGAATTATATTAATCCTGCAGAAAATGAAAATGGTGAACAGGAATTAAGTCTGCTGGATCAACTGGAGGAAGACAACATTGCTGAAAACACAACAGATAATACTCATAATGAATTTATAACAGAAAATCCACTATTTGGCATTTTACAACCTAATGTTACCAGCCAGGGATCGTTTGTGCCAGGAGCGGGTATTGGCTTTACACATTATAATGACAGAGACAAGATTGATGAATACTTACAAAATGAACATGTAAAAGACATACTCCCCGGTGATGTCAGGTTCCTTTGGGCTATGAATCCCTTTGATGAAAACGAGGATTATTATATGCTCTATGCCATTCGTGTTACAGGCAGGAACGACCGCGCTCCCTTAGATGGAAGTGTAATAACCAACGCCTCTGTTGATTTTGACAAGGCTTCCGGTAGTGCCAACATATTAATGGAAATGAATAGCGATGGTGCCCGGATATGGAGTCGGCTTACTCGTGAAAATATTGATAAAGCCATTGCCATTGTTTTTGACGGAAATGTCGTCTCAGCTCCTACGGTTAGTGAAGAAATACCCATTGGTAGATCTACTATCAGCGGTAATTTTTCCTATACCGATGCCGAAGATCTTGCAAATATTCTAAATTCGATGGGTGGGAGAAAAATTGCAGGTAAACTAAAGATCGAAATGGAACAAATTGTAAAAGCAGAATAGATATTAATCATGTGCAGATTTCAGGCAATCCTCTGGTCCACAAGTAAATTAGACACTTCAATAAACGTTTTACAGAGATATGCAAAATCCGGTATGATTGGATCCGGAGAAGGTGGTTCCCTGTGTCCGGGATTTGCAATTATTTCCCTTGCTCTTTTTTCAATTTTTTCTTCAATACTTTGTTTCATTTGAATCCCCTTTTTATACATTTAAAAATATTAAAAAGTGTCCAAGAGGGTATGAAGTGTCTACACCAACAAAGATGGTTTTGGAAGACTTGCTGCTCTTGAAATAAATACTATGAAATTATTTTTTGTTTAAGAATAAATATAGATATATTTGTTATTCGCGAATCGCGAATTGATAATACTGTTTATGAAAAAACATAATGGAATGCGTCCCCAAGATATCATAGTTCTATTGAAGATTATTTCAATAAAAGATGATCAATGGCGTAACATCGATATTGCTAATGCTCTTCAAATCAGTCCATCTGAAGTTTCTGAAGCATTGAATAGATGTAAGATTGCCAGACTTATTGACAGCAAGAAGAGAACTGTTCATCTTAATTCATTTAAAGAGTTTCTGATTTATGGACTAAAGTATGTTTTCCCTGTTGAACCAGGTCCTATAGTAAAAGGTATTCCAACTGCACATTCGGCCCACCCTATTAACGAACACATTGTATCAGGTGGTGATGTTTATGTATGGCAATATGCTAAAGGCACCAAACGGGGACAAGCAATTGAACCACTATATAAAACCATACCTGCGACAATTCAGAACGATCCATTATTATATGAACTACTTGTAATTGTTGATACTATTAGAGTTGGACGTGCAAGGGAAATAAAAATTGCAATTGAAGAATTAGAAAAACGATTAAGAAATGCCTAGTACAAATATTATTATGCTTCAAACTGTAGCTAATGGTTTAAGCGAATTAAAAGAAGAAGTAGTGTTTGTTGGAGGAGCAGTAGCTGAACTCTATGCAAGTGATCCTGCTGCCTCTGATATCCGACCAACCCAAGATGTAGATTGTGTGATAGAGTTAAGTTCAAGAATTGAACACAATAGATTAGAGGAGAACCTTCGAAGTAAAGAGTTCAGGAACGACACATCACCAGAAGCACCAATATGCAGGTGGGTATACAAAGATATTAAAGTTGATGTTATGCCAACTGATTCCGATATTCTAGGATTTAGTAACAGATGGTATGCTGAAGGTATTGAAAACAAAATAGTCAAAACGCTACATGATGGAACTGAAATATTTGTATTCTCTCCTGAATACTATCTAGTTGCAAAACTTGAAGCACATAACGACCGAGGTGGCAATGACTTACGTCAAAGTCACGATTTTGAAGATATTGTTTACATATTTGAGAACTGTCCTACCATTTTAGATGACATAAGTAATTCGAACCTATCTGTGAAAACCTATTTAAAAGAAGCATGCCAAAACCTTTTAGAAAATGATAATCTAACAGAGGGTATTGAAAGTGCCTTGCCATATGGCTCAGATTCTGATAGTACTGAAATAATTGAGAATATAATAGGGAGCATTGCTGAAATTGACTAATGTAGAAATAAAGTGATGCTGTTGTTCGGGAAAAAGTCTAGGAATGGATGGATGATTATAATCATTATCGGCCATATGGCCTGGGGATAAAAGACTCCCATAATGATTTAAAGATATAAATAGTAAAAACTCCAATTTTGACTGGCCTGGAATTAAGGGAAGCTATCAGTTTCACCTTAAAATTCGATAGCAGAGATAGGTGAAACAATCCATTAATAGATAATATCGGAAAAAAGTGTTTCACCAGGTAATTTGATTGGAAGAAAAGAATGGTAAATAATTTTAGTAATTGACTGATCCAAAATTAAATGGAACAGGAAAAATGCACATTACTTTTTTCAGTAAAAATTCCTCCCAGAAATCCAACCCCGGTACCCAATTTTCTGTTTCACTTTTGTTTCACCCCGCCCAGATTAGTTATGCCAACCATTTGATATTCAGCACTAACTAGATTGATTTGCATTCCCCGTCGGACTGCCATAATAAATTCCTGATAATCAGGTATTTATTATTTAGGCTTCGTGATAAACTCTGCTTCTGAAACAGAAAATAGCAGTGTAGTTTTAGAATAAAAATTTTCCACATTTTGCACAATACAAACGAGCATCATCAATTATGGTCTTGATATAAACACGAAAAGTGTCATTATCACAATTCTGGCAAATTTGCCTTTCATCGATTGGTTCATCTTTTTCAGATGGTTCTTTCCATTCCATGTTCTAAACCTTTCTTATAAGAATTCGAATTTTAATATCCCTCTGCTTTGGTATTTTCACCATACAATTCTACAGCCCTTATTGCTCCGGTTTCATTTTCTTTACCGGAATCTGTGTATTCACCATAATAATCAGCTTTTTGCCCGGGGTGAGAAACAATCGACCTGGGTATCAGCTGAAGTATATCATTGTAACCATCCTCATATCCCCGAATTATTATCCGTGTATCATGAGGTAACTGCTGTAATTCCCTTATGAGTTCTTTTGCTGTCATGATTGATGAAAATTTATCTGATGAACGATTCGATTTATTCAGTAGTAAGTTTGATCTGGATTGCGCTAAGTAAACTAGTTTCTGCGATCAACGATCCCTAATATAGATATTGCACATATTTTACATAAATTTGTATAACTGATCTCTCTAAATGACGAAAAAGATAAAAATACTAAAAGAAATAAAACTACTTCTTACCCAGAAAGCAGGGGAAGATATCAGGGATGTTGTATTGTATGGATCCCAAGTCCACAAAAAAAGAAATAGGGACTCAGATTATGATATTTTAATTGTTCTCAACAGAAAATACAGCTGGCCTGAAAGAAGAAGTATCTTAGATATATGTTATGAGGTTTCTCTTAAATATGATATTATCATAGACTCTAAGATCATTTCCATTCAGGAGATTGAGGAAACCCCGTTGAGAAGCCATCCTTTATACAAGAATGCATTAATGCATGGGATTTATGCCTGATAACAAGTCCGATAAATCAGAATTAATCCTTCAACGGATCCGGCAAGCAAAAGAATCATTGAATGAAATCGAAGTACTTGTTCAAAACAAGCTATAGAAAATCGCTGTTAGCAGAATATATTATGGCATGTTCAATATTTTATTGGCACTGGCACTTAAGCATGATTTTCATACCAGTAAACATCAACAGTTACTTGGATGGTTTAACAGAAACTTTATCAATACAGGAGTAATTGATGTCTCATTTGGAAAAATTATTAATGCTGCTTATAAAAACAGGTCTGACAGTGATTATGGTTTACTTATTGAATTCTCAGAAAAGGATTTAATTATTATGATTGATGATATGAAATTGTTTATTTCTGAACTCGAAAAAAATATCCTGGATTGATTATCTGTTTCACTTTGTGCTTCACCATCGGCAGATTGCCTTTTTCAACCAACTGACTACCTGGCAAATAGCTAATTATTGCGATTCCCCGTCGGACTGCCTTCACAAACTCCTGTAAATCAAATACTTACAGGAGTTTTTTATTTTGCTGGTCATTAAGAAAATCCGAATTAATCAAGTTATCAGACAGGATAGACTTGAGTTACTTTTTTAGATCAGGGTGACCTCTGGTTTTGAATAATAATTTTTCACCCTTCCAGCACCGAAGAATGAAATCCAGGTTATCTTCCAGTGACTTCCCGTTCTGTTCGCCCAGTGGAAATTTCAGAGATAATAATCCCTAACGAAATTAGATTAGAAATAATTATTTTAGATGATGTAAAATTTAAATTGTACTTGTGATGGAAAAAAGAAAATCCATATATATGCAAAGGTGGCTTTCGTTCCACTTTTACAGCACACCACTGCAAAGTGATTATTATTACCTGAAGCTCTGTAACGAGATTTACAACATGCTGAGAGATGATGATTTCCCGGATGAGGAGATCTCGATCTCTGATGAGCAGAAGAAGAACCTGGCATGTTTCGTCACGGGTTATTTCGAGGATGTAATCTCAGGGCCAGGACTATGGAAAGCCTTCATAACCCAGGTAAGTGAGCTTTACGGGACATACCTGCCCTTTTTCGATCCCGATCCGGAAGAGTATTTTCCGGATGAGATAAATCCTGAGGATATCCATTTCCTGTTATGGTATTATCTCAGTATGGTGCTCAGTGATGATTCAATAATAAGTCCTTTGATATATGAGTGGTCGGATTATTCCAACAGGATCTTTGAGATCCTGGAGAGGGAATATGAGACGGCTCCTGAAAATTTCAATTTAAAACAGTTGTTTAATGTAAGTCCCGAAGAGAATAATTTCTTTATGATCAAAGAAAAGCTGAAGTGGATTATGCTTGATTCCTGGCTACACCATTTCCTGGGGAAAGAATTGGAAGAAATAACTGATGATACATTCATTGATGATGAAGAAAAGCCTATGCCAGAAGAATCCCGGGCAATTTACCTGTATGACACGATGGATACATTTGTGCTGTCAAGACACACCCCACTGCTGGCCAGGCAGGGGAAGGAGTGGCTGGCTTATGCCCTTGGGAAGGATCATCCGTTGTATGAATCTCTTCTGGAGATGGGGGAAAAGAAGAGCGGTTTCTACCTTTATATAGGAACAAAGGGTGACGACCTGCTTTTTGAGCACATCGCCACCGGGACACGACTGAAAGTTACCTCAAGGTCCATGGATGTTCCGACCGGTAATGAACCGGGCAGGTCAATCTCCTTTGCAGGGTTTGTGAAATGGAGAGGTGAGTGGTGGTTCTCAGGATCCCAGCTGGGATGGGGATATGATAATGATCTGATCAGGAAGGAGCAGGAATCGGAAAAAAGTAAGATGCTGTTCGGCAAGAATCCGGCAGTTCAGAGGGAAGAGAACAGGCAACTATATCGGTCTTTCCTGAAGTTCAATAAAGGCAAACCCCTGGCATTTATTGAAAGCGAGGAAGCCGCTAACAGCTTTATCCGCGATTTCCTGGCATATCATAACAGGTCCTTGAAGAAATCTGTACGGAAGCAACGAAAAGACAGGATGCCGCTGGAACAGGACATGTTGCCGGATAGTATTTTCAAAGAAATGGAACCGGATCTGGTTCAGGTTGAAACCATTCCGGGTGTGGTTTTTTGCGATCCGGATTCGGGTATTGATCTGGCATTCGGGTATAATGATATGATTCCTGATGCACGAAACCAATGGTATATGAGCACTAACACTGAAGATGACCCCGGTGACGGAACGATGATACTGCTCGAATCACCCCATATCAACGGTAAATTGATGCACTACTTAGTGTCAAACTATGACTTGCCGGGCCTTGAATTTCCGGGATTAAGCGGGCGTGAACTGCTGTTGGATAACTTTGACTTCATGCTGCGGTTCTGGAAACGGAAAAGGTACTATTCATAATCAGGGGCATTATAGATTTTATTGAAAAATTAATACCTTGTTCGGGTGGAAATTGGAGAACCTTTAATAGAATGAAACCATATAATGAAATAAGGCGCTTATGTGAAAAGAACAGCAGGATGTCGGCAAAGCTTGTTGACGGATTCCTGATCGGGTACGCAGCCCGCCATCAGGGACTGGAAAAGAAAATGAACCAGCAGTTTGCCCGATACCGGCACGTGACGGAAAAGTTTGATAAGGGGACGGTAAATATGATGAAGAGCCAGTATATTGCTCACCGGATCTTCAGGGAAGGGGGAATGATTGGAAAGTTCCTGAATAATCCGGCATTGAAGCGGCTCGTAAGGGAGGAGCGCGATTACCTGGAACAGCAGGCGGCAATGCCCTGGCGTTTCAGTTTCAGTGTGATTACAGGAGAACCGGAGGATGAATTTTTTCTGATGGAGGATATATTCTCGGAGCTCGAGTATCTGGTCTTCTCACCAGGTATTTCACAGCTGAAGGCTTCCAGGAATCCAGTACTCTGGCTCAACCTGATCGGTTTTAACGGATCCTGCTGGCAGAGCTACGGGCCCATCGGGGCCTATAATAGTTTTCAGCCCGACGATATCTACTTTTTTGCCACCGAGCTTAATCCTGAGATCGGGGACGAGGGGGATATCGCCAGTCATATTGAAACAACCCCGCTTCCATATATGATGCTGCTTTCGGGTGCCGCTTACCCGTTCACATTTCACAAAAAGGAGCAAATGCGATATATGATGGCGGAGTATGATTTGGATACGCTTGATACAGCAGCACTAAAAAAGAGCTTTAAAACCGAATATGATAGCGGGGTTTACCGTTTGAGCCATAAGGAGTGGGGAGAGCCGCCTCATATGGCGCAGGTTTACTATGATGAGAAGCTGAAGTTGATCCTTTTTACCGCGATGACCGGCCGGGGTTTCCGGGAATTGGTTAATGGGATTAAAGTCTTTGGCTACCACTTCTCCAATGAACCTTTTATCAGCATTAACACCTCCATGGTGGTAACAGCCCAGAATATCCTGCAGAAGAATGTAGTGCTAAACGAGTACGAGGAGTTGTTCCATGTCGAACCGGATGAAGGGAAACAGGGGGTGGTCGATGAGATGAATGCTTTTATGGCCCTGGTTCTTCCGGATATCAACGCCGGCCGCATGCCGAACATTGAAGCGGCTGCCCGGAAGAGCGGGCTTGCGATAGAGACCGCACACGACCTGGTCAACATGGTCACCGGAAAACTGCTCGATCTTCCCGCCGGAGATGCGGGCGCACCCCAAAAAGAGGCGGCCTTATACAGGGAAATCTACCTGCTTGCCGATGAGATAAGGCAGATGGAACCTTGGAAGTGGATGTATGAAATCGATCTGTTCGGGGTGAAAATACCGGGGAACAACCGGGTTTACTTTGTAAGCGTGATGGGGGCCAACGGTCAATTCTTTGCCCTGTCAGCCTATAAAGGGTACCAGGGGCTTGCTCAGTTCGTTGATTTTCATGAGCATGCAGAAACCATGCCTCCGGAAACCATACTGACCATTCCGCACCTGATGCTCTCCTTTACCGACAGGGAAGAGATGAGTAGGGAGGAATTGGATGCCATTAGACTATCACACATTAAATTCCGGGGGAAGGGAAAATGGCCACACCTGGAGGAGTTTGTTCCGGGATTTACCCCGATATTCCCGGAAGGTGAGATCCTGGCGGATCTGCCGCTGTTGCTTGACCAGGTGGCAATGGTGCTGCACAGAACCAAAGAAGACCCCGGATACCTTTTCAAGGAGGGTGATCCTTTCGATGCCATCCTGGTCAGGTCCCCTTCGGTCAGCTCCGACAGGCTGAAATGGGAGGACCGCTATGAAACCTTCGATCCGGAATGGGGAGCTAAAGGATTTCATGTTTATTACTCCCGGGAAACCATGGCAGAAGTCTCACGGCTTTCAGAGGGATCACAGGTGGTTCAGGTGGACCTGGTGATGCTACCTGCTCCGGTGAAAGAAAAGGGCAAGAAGGGCTATTTCCCGTTTATGCTGCTACTGGTCGACAAACAGAATGGTTCAGTCCCCGGGATGACTTTGCTTACCCCACAACCAGACCTTCACAGCATGTATGAATCGATCCCGCAAAAAATACTGGAAGAGATTACAAAACTGGGATTCAGACCGAAAAAGATAGAGATTCGTTCGGAGATCCTGTTCGTTCTTTTGGAAAAAGTGCTGAAGGAGGCCTATTGCAGCCCGGACCATGTGGAACAATTGCCGCAGTTGGATGAAGCAGTCGAATCGCTGCGCTCTCACCTGGCGCCATAACGGATAAAACCTATCTGCATCTGTCAATCAAAATTTTACATATGGAATTTATACCTGCAGGTGAGATCATCGGAGAAGCACACCAGGTACGTACGGTGTCAATTAAGCAAAGTCCGCAGATACCTGATGGAGAGTACAGCTTTATTGACACGTATTACACTGATCCGGAATGCGATTGCCGCAAAACAATGATCCAGGTAATGCACAATGAGAAGCTCGTTTCGTTGATTAATTATGGATGGGAATCTGTTGCTTTTTACAAGAATTGAATGGGTAGTAGCGCAAAGGATAATTCGATGCCTGACATGCATGTTGCATCTATTGATATAACAAGTCCTGATCTTGTCAGTAGGGACGGAATGCTCGCACTATTCAATGCGCTGCCAGATGACAAATGGATTGTGAAGTTTAAGCGGCATTACGCTGGAGTTAAATCAGCCTGTAACGATTCCCCATCAAGACTTTGAAAATAAATGTCTGATAATCTGGCATTTACCGCCTTACACCCTCTGAATGAATATCCTGATTACCTGGCAATCAATATCATGAATTTCATTTATTTTGCTATGAATACTTAATTAGTGCCTGCAAGAAAACTAGATATTACGTCATTCCGTCCGCTGGCCAGCGGATCGGAATCTATAACCATCTGAAAATGAGATTCTGAAATAAATTCAGAATGACGAGGCTTTTCAGAAAACGAGAGTTTTCTTGCAGACACTAATTATCATGTATAAAAGGGAGAAAATCATAAAAGAGCTTAAGAATCACCTGGTCAGATTTAATATTACATCTGGTGCCAAGCTGGCACCAAAAGGTGTTAAGCTTCAGCCTTTGAAATGGCCTGATAAGCAGACACATACAAAAAGTGGAATGAAAAAGGTGCCAAGCTACTCCATATAAAAAAATTCTTATTACGATACTCTTTCTGAAAAGCTAGCCAATAAGGATCGAGCAGATGATGAAATGGATGGAATATAAAAAGCGTCAGAGTTTCCGGGAATTATATATCTTGCCCCTTCAGAACACTGGTTTAATACCAATGACAAATCCTGAAAAGCCAAATGATCCTGAACAAAAGTACGTAATAACAGAAAAAGGAAAAATTTTCCTGGGAGCAAGACAGCATAACTGTAATGTTTCACTTTGTTTTACCTGGTCATACTCTCAAATTGTATCTGTCTGATTACCAGCACATAATTAACCTAATTAGATTCCCCGTCGGACTACTATAATAAATGCCTGATTATCAGGCATTTATTATTAATTCTCTTCAGTTTAACTTGCCTGCGTAACCAGAAAATTTCAGCCGGATCATTCATGATTATTCAGAAGAGAGAAAAGGATTTGTTATCTGGAAAGATTTACTGGAAGAAAGATTGGTTTAGCCGAAAACACATCAGTATTATGGATTATGCATGTTAATGTTAAAATGCTTTCCCTGCAAGGGTATTTTTTTCTCCGGCAATAATATCCTTTGCGATTACCTGACATAATTTCTGTAAGCGCTCATATTCCGGTTCCTTTATCCAGTTGATTTTTTCTAACCTTCGGATATCGGTTTGCTGAACCATTTGTGAAACCTCTATTTCATTTACCCACATATCCTTTTCCCGGGCATACCCGATTACTGTTTTCCAGGTAAAACTGTAATTAATGGAAAGAAAAATCAAATCGGCAAGATCTTTTGCTTCATCTCGCGGCAGGGCACAAATCTTATTACTCAGTATATTCTGCCACGAATCGATCCTGTGAAAAAAACCTGCAGCCTGTAATTCTCCCGTATGAAATAAAACATCGTTAACAAATTCAATCTTTAATCGGTGATCGTTGTCAACAACGAAAATCCTGACAAAGTCTTCGCTTACCAAACCTATTTCCATTTCTGGATACTTTTTCTCTATCTGTGAAATGATCAAATCAACCAGTTTTTTATATTCAATGTTCCTGTTAACAAACAGGTCAAGATCATCAGAATATCTGTGTTTGAGGTAATGCCTTCCAAGAGCAGTCCCTCCTGTCAGATAGAATGAATCGTCAACCTCCATAATCATTCTGAGAACCGAATCCTGAAAGGGATAAAGACTATGAATAAAATAATTCTCTGACATAATAGTATTTATCAGCTAATGATTTAGGGAAGATCGTTTTCAGCACATCATCAGACAATGCCTCCTCCAACAACCCGTGCGGAAGTATTTCAAGAATTTCGTACCACCTTCGAGATTTCAAAACCCTTCCCAGGAGGTTTTTCCGTGTAAATCCCTTACACTCACCCGTTTCAAGTATGGTTACAATCTCCTCGTCCGAGATATGATAATCCCAGTATAAGCCTTTAAAGAATTCTATTGTTTTGGGTTCAATCAACTTTGTTGCTATTTACAGGATAAAGTTAGTGAAAACGAATCAAAGAATGCAGATCCTATCCCCACCTGCATAAAAAAGATTTTACCAGCCGTGTATTTGGTGACATCAATAATTATTCTGTATCCCCGATTATATTCAATGTTTATGAAGATCTAAAACGACAGATTGGTTTCAAAGCATAAAAATGCTTCACTTTGTTTCACCCAGCAGCCCCTGTCACGCATAACGAACTGATATTCAGCTCCTATATGAATTCCCACCAACCCCCTACGCAAAATCGCCTCGCAAAGATTCGCGGAATTCTTCAAGTCCATCTGCGCTTCCAACATCTTCTGGAGGACATCTACTTTTCCCTTAAACGCAAAATGGATTAATGAGATTCTTGCCCTCTATCTGCTTTTCAATAGTTATCTTATGTTCCCAATATTCTCCAAAGTCGTTTAGATATTCAAATTGTACTTCCGGGAAATGCTTCAACTTGTATGCTATTATCTTAATATCTAATATTATATGTCGTTACCCGGATTATTCATAGCTTTTTAATCTGGAATTCTTCCCACCTAAAATTTCATTGCGTTCCATTGAAACTCTATATTAAAAATATGGTTTGTATACGCTGCCAGATGGTAGTGAAATCAGAACTTGAAAAGCTCGGACTGCATTATACCAACGTTAAGATTGGAGAAGCCAATATCAGCGGTAAAATAAAGCCCGAACAGCTGGAGCAGCTGGATCTTGCCCTGCGGAAATCAGGTTTGCAACTCATGGATGACAAAAAAAGCATCCTGGTGGAAAAGATCCAGGGTGTAATTATCGAAATGGTACATTATGCCGAGGACCAGATCAAGGTCAACCTCTCGGATTATCTGAGCGAAAAACTCGGATACAATTACGCCTACCTCGCCAATCTTTTTACGGAGGTTAAAGGGATTACGATCGAAAGATATTACCTTACCCATAAAATCGAGAGAGTTAAGGAACTGATTGTCTATGATGAGCTTAACCTTTCCGAGATTGCCGATAAAATGCATTACAGCAGTCCCGCCCACCTCTCAAATCAATTCAAACAATTCACCGGATTTACACCTTCCCACTTTAAAAAGCTTAAGATCAAAAGGCGCAGCACCCTGGAAGACCTGTGAATTATGTAAGTTTTATTAGTAATAATGTAATACCGCTCCCGGTTTATTTCCCGAATTTTACTTAATAATTTTCCTCTCTCTGTTTTTTTGGTACACCCTCCCATTTCCTGTACCCAGATAGTTTCCAGATGTTAAATTAATATCCGCATCCATGAATGTATTGCTGGTATATCCGCGCTGCCCTGCTTGGCCGCAGGGTAAGAATGAAAGAGCCCGCACAGATCATCGAAGAACTTGAAACACTTTACCGCTTGAAGTGGGGAGTACCTGTATTTATTGTTGATGACAATTTCATCGGAAACAAAAAGGAGGTTAAAAATCGTCTTCTCCCGGAAATGAAAGATTGGATGCAAAGGCATAAATTCCCATTTACCTTCAATACCGAAACTACCATAAATCTTGCCGATGATCCGGAACTGATGTCGTTGATGGTCGAGACAGGATTTGAAGCCACTTTCATTGGCATAGAAACACCGGAAGAACAATCTCTTCAGGCCTGCAATAAAACTCAGAACAAAAACCGCGATATGATTGAAAGCGTAGTGAAAATACAACATGCCGGGATGAAGGTATCGGGTGGTTTTATTGTAGGTTTTGACAGCGACAGCCCCGGTGTCTTTCAACGTCAGATTGATTTTATACAGAAGAGCGGGATTGTAATTGCTATGGTCGGCCTTTTGAATCCTGCGAGCGCATTCCCCGTAGCTCTGCTGCGGGGTTAGCGAGCGCAAAAGAGATTATAATAGAGGATCGAAGATTCCTCGCAGCTTGCTGCGAGGAGCTTCAATGCACCAAAATATACACGTTTGTATGACAGGCTGGAGGCTGAAAACAGGATTACAGATCAAAGCACTGGTAACAACACCGATCTTTTTATGAATTTCAAACCAAAAATGGATCAGATTGACCTTCTGGCAGGATACAAGAAAATCATCAGCAATATCTATGGTATTAAGCCATATTACAAAAGAATACGGAAGTTGCTTCTGAATTACAACAGGAAAAATGCCAGGAAAGCAAGGATCAATCTTATACAACTGAGAGCTTTCTTTAAATCCGTATTAATCATTGGCATGTTCAGGAAAGGGAGAAGGGAATACTGGAAATTGTTGATATGGACATTGTTCAAACGGCCACGACATTTTGCTGAGGCCGTTACGTTTGCTGTCTATGGCTACCATTACCGGTATGTCTACGGACTGAGTAAAAAGAATTCATAGCAACACCCATAAAATGAAAGAAATGCAGACCATCGATATTGAGAAGTCCATATCACATATCCTCATAGAAATCATTGAGTATATACCCAATTCAGTGGTCAGCAAAACCATTATCCGCAAAACAACCGGAAACATAAGTGTTGTGGCCATTGACACCGGTGAAGCACTGGCTGAGAAGATTTCACCCTTCGATACATATATACAGGTTATTGACGGGGTGGCTGAGGTAGTAATTGATGGAATCACAAATGTCCTTCAAACTGGCCAGGCCATAATAATACCGGCTCATTCATCCAATATGGTAAAAGCCAATGAGCGTTTTAAAATGATCTCTACGGTCATCAAAAGCGGGTACGAAGGAAACAGTATCTGAGTCTTAACATAATTATCCGATAAGTTAAAATCATGGTAAAGGAGAAAGAATCAATAAAACATATAATATGCGGCAATTAGTAATTTCAAAAAAGCTTACCAACAGGGAGGAGTCTTCACTTAACAGTTATCTTCAGGAAATTGGCAATATTGAACTTATTTCTGCAGAGGAGGAGGCTGAACTGGCCCGGAGGATCCATGCCGGGGATATCGATGCAAGGGATAGCCTGGTAAAGGCTAATCTGCGCTTTGTTGTTTCCGTTTCAAAACAATATCAAAACAAGGGATTAGGACTACAGGATCTGATCAATGAGGGCAATTTCGGTTTGATCAAAGCAGCCGAAAGATTTGATGAAACAAGGGGGTTTAAGTTCATATCCTATGCCGTCTGGTGGATCAGACAATCCATTCTGAAGGCCCTTTCAGAGCAGGGCAGAATTGTCCGTCTGCCGGTAAACAGAACGGCACAAATCAGTAAATTACTAAAGACTGTTTCGGCCCTGGAACAAAAGTATGAAAGAGAACCAACGGTCCAGGAGATTTCGGATGCAATGGAGTTTGCCCCCCTGGATGTGAAAGAGGCCGTTAAAAATTCAATGCGGCATGTTTCATTTGATGCCCCCTTTTCTCAGGATGAGGACAGGAACCTGTATTCTGTTTCATCCAACTCTGATTCTGTCCTTCCCGATGAAATGTTGATAAGGGATTCTCTCAGATCAGAAATTGACAGGGTGATTAATACATTATCCGCGCGAGAAGCCAATATACTCAGACTTTCTTTCGGATTAAACGGCATAGAGGCAAACACCCTCGAAGAAATTGGTGAGATTTACAATCTGACAAGGGAAAGGGTCAGGCAGATCAAGGAAAAAGCAACCAGGAGTCTGAAGCACTTTTCGAAAAGCCGGCTATTGATATCCTACCTTAATTGACCGGATCCTTTTCAGGGACCTTATTTAATCACTGTGGTTATACCAACCTGCCCGGGTCCGGTAATAACCTGAATAAATTTGTTGGTTTCACTTTCAAGCCTGCTTTCAATCAGCTGATATTCTTTTCTTTTGAACATATCGACATATTTTATTGAAGCTCCTCGCCGCAAGCGGCTTAAACAGGTAAAGTCAGGATATCATCACTCTGCTTTTATATTTTCTCCATACAATTCTACCGCCCTGTCTGGTTTAAAGTTTCAGGGTAAATATATTATCAAAGGCGTTTGAACGGCTGTATTTGTAATCCCTTATATATCCTTCTGATTTGGTCACAATCTTGTCAACCAGACCAAAAAGGTATAGTCCGCGGCTGAATACCCTTACTTCAAAACATGATTCGTTTGGATTGGGGAATCGTGCCGTCAGGACAGGAAGCATCGGGAAAGCTTTAAAATACTTTTCAGCATAAAAGTCGCTTGACCTCTTCTTATCCCCATACTTTGATAAAAGATACATAACATAGGTTAATCCAACATGACCAATTTCCTCGTCATCATAATTGTCAAAGTATGCCTTATTGAATTTACTGACAAAAACCCGGAACATCCCTTTGAAAAGTTCCACGGGATCCTGCATGGCTGAACGGCCCTTCCCGGTCAGCATCATTTTGTTTTTGGCTGTCCTGACAAAACCGGCCAGTTTTAGCAGGATATGACCCAGGCAGGCCGGAATAAAATCATCCTCATTCAGGACTTTCGGAGACAGGATATCCTCATAGGGTGTCCGATACAGACCGGTAGAATGTATCGCCGCTACTACTTTTCGCGGCAGTTTTCCTGTTGCCGTTAATTTCAGGCCCTTAACCGGATCGACATGACTTAAGATGATCCTTGCCGCCTGCACCATTGGCAATTCAGAAACCACCCCGGGATCGACCGGATCCCTGAAACGGACAATCTTCCCCGACATGGGATCGTCCACAATAAAATACATCTGCGCAGGGGAAAGCCCTTCAAAATCGGGATGGGGGCTTTCGTTAAAGTCATCCGACACCTGCCTGGCTATTTGATACAGTTCGTCAAGTGAACCTGCCGTTCCGCCCCGCCGGGCAATCTCCTCCTCAATTTTCTTAAATATCTCATCGGTTGGTTTTTTCATATTCTGTAATTTTGATTGTGTGCCCGGACAAATATACTATGTATACTTTTAATTTGTGAAATAGCAGGTTTGATTAGTCCTAATGAATTTTAAAAGTTCACTGAAGAATAATATGATCTCCTCATCCTGACAAGCTGACAACTTAATCTGTTAAGATCAAATTAATTGCAGGTGCCGGGTCAGGAAAGGGAATATATATTAATTTTTTCCGGTCTGTTATTACATTATTTTTATTTTATTTTGCCGCTGTGGGACATGAAAACTGCAGACCGAAACGATAAGAATCACAGGCTATTTGATGATTACTCTTTCCGGATGACAAATTACAGGTAGCAGAACAGCTTATAAATTAACCATAATCCATTTTAAATCATGACAAAAACTGCTTATCAGATCCAAATTGCTCTGAAAGGATCCAAACCAAAAATCTGGAGAAGAGTGCTTATCCCGTCCGGTATGTTGTTATCGGATCTCCACTATGTTATTCAAATTGTAATGGGATGGACAAATACTCATCTGCACGAGTTTATTCATAACGGAATATCCTATTCAGAACCGGATGATGAAATGCTGGACGGCCTGGACGCAGAGGATTCCACCTCTGTAAAGGTTTTCGACCTGTTGGAAAGGGAGAAGGATTCCCTCATCTACGAATATGATTTTGGAGACAGTTGGGAGCATCAGATCATACTGGAAAAAGTATTGCCTGCAACCGGCGGCATTCAACTCCCGGTATGCCTGGATGGCAAAATGAATTGTCCGCCGGAAGACTCCGGAGGTGTCTGGGGTTATGCTGAAATGCTTGAAATTCTCAAGCAGCCTGAACGTGATGAATATGAGGAATATATTGATTGGCTGGGTGATGAGTTTGATCCTGAGTATTTCGATAAGGATGAGGTAAACCAGGTATTGCGGGGAATGAAACGGTTTGCAGAGCCTGAGAAATAGTAATCGAGTCTGAGTCGGCAGGGAATCGGGTTTCAGGTTTTTAACAGGCCGGCGCTGAAAACGTACCATGCACCCGTAGTTTCGGATCTTTTATCAATCATCGAATGGCAGCCTGAACTGAGTTGCTTCATGTTTCTGTTCCTGTTGAGGCATGTTTTCATGCCCGTCATCAGTTTCCTCTCTTCCGGGATCTGTTTTATCCTTTCCGGGATCTTTTTCCTCCTGCCCGGTGTCAGCATATTTTTGTCCCGCATCATTCCCTTCATCACGCGTGTCTTTATGATCAGGCACATCGCCGGTATTCCTGTAACTTCCATACTTTTCCAGCTGCATTTCAAAATTTTCCATTCTCTCTTTAAGGATCACCCTGTTAAGTTTCTTCCTGAATTTTTCCTCGGAATCTGAGTCTCCGTCAAAAAGTTCATCATAGTACTTTTCAATAACAGCATCAATATCTACAGTTTCATTTTCCGGCTTATTATCCTGGCGGGTAAAATCCTCTTCTTCATCATCCATGTCATAATAATTTTCCAGGTCAACCTCATCATCCAGCCAATCATAATTGTCATCCTCATCATAATAACCCATTCTGCCATGCCTCCGGGCACGCTCTTTCTGCAACAGGTTCCAGTAATTGCGCAGCCAGGTTTTCCTTTCATCAGGTGCCGGAACCCTCACTTCCTCCGTATTCATCAATTCATAAACCTTTACCCATTTTTCATTGACCCACACGGCCAGCCCGGGGTTCAGCACATAATACCCCCTGTACAGTCTTAAAAACAGTTTCTTATTATAGGGATTACTGCTCCCGGCCTCATGCTTTGACAGGTTTGCAGACAGATAGGTACGCTTTTTCCTGTATTCCGGCAACATAATTTCAGGATAATCTTCCACGGCTTTCTCCAGGTCCCCGGCCTTCACACCCTTCGGCGCCAGGAAGAAATCATGATCTTCATATACAATCAGATGCTGCAGTGCAATAAAAAAGTTCAGCAGGAAATACTCTATCTTATGGCTGTCGATCTTTATCAGGCAATCGTCCACGGAGATCTTGATATTATCCGTAAGCAAATAAGTGCATATCCTGTCGAGCTTGCGGAGGTAACCGGGGCTGGACCACGAATGGTACAGGGAGATCTGGAAAGCATTCTTTCCCAGGTTATCGGTAAGGGAAGCATTGGCCCCGCAAGCGGTCAGAAGTTCCAGTATCTTCATGCTTCCCGATTGTACAGCAGCCATGAGGGGGGTCATATTGAACTGGTCGCGGTAATCCACCCCGTATTTCCTGATATTCTGCTCTACGGCCTGAACGTTATCACTTATATACTCGCTGTAGTACTTCCTCAGCACTGATCCCTTTTCACTCTCATACCGGTCGGCCCTGCGGTATTTCAGATCGGACAGGTCCATTATGCTTTCAATATCATCATACATGAGCGCATAGGCAAACAACAGGTCCTTTGCCTTTTTGTTGAAGTAATCCGGATCAAGGGCCTGTTCTCTCAGATCCTCTCTGTTATCCGGTGTAATGGGTTCCCAGTCGGGTTCCGTGATCTCCAGGATGGATCGCCTGATCTCTTCAGCCTGTTCTTTCTTACCCTGCATTTCCAGTTTCCTGGCCTCCATCTGCCATTCATCCATTGATGACTCCTCCTTTTTCAGGCTGACACTCTCTTTATGTTCGGTAAGCCCCAGCAGGACCAGTATATCATGCTTCCTTGATGATTCCAGCAGGTATAAACCGTCAAAGGCCCGTGTTACCGCTACATACAGGGAATTAATAAATATCTTGTACGCTTCAAGTGATTTATCGGATTTGTCTTTCCCTCTTGAAAATGTTATCTCCTCCCCGTTGACATCCTCTGCTCCCACGTCCCGGGTTATCTCATGAAACTCCCTGCTGTTGGAACTAATGAAGTTCAGCGCTATTATATTGGGGTATTCCAGTCCCTTTGCCTCCTGTATGGAAAATACCAGCGGGGTTTTAAATATCTTCCGTGCCTCTGCCTTTTCTTCCGGCCGCATTACCAGCACTGCAAACCGGGTTGAACGCATGGTACGGTCATTCAGCTGCTGCCTTACCTCCCGGCTGTCGCTCAGAAGATGTACCTCCCCTTTCTTAGTCATCACCGGGGCTACCAGGTAAGTGCTTTCCCGGTCAATCGAACCGAAACGGCTGTTTTTGATCTTCAGCAGTTTGTTGGCAATGGCGGTTACATCCTCCGAGTTCCTGTAGTTCGACCTGAGTATCTGTATATCACTGCTGCTGAGCTTATGCCTGTAAAACATGGTCTTCACGTTGGTCCAGGAAAAGAAATTCGGGTGGACATTCTGGTTTGAATCCCCGCACAGGATGAAGTTGTCGCTGTTTTTCAGTGATTTCAGTAAGATATAGAGCTGAATATTCGTAAAATCCTGCACCTCGTCAATCACGATAAAATCATACCTGGGCCTGCAGTAATCCAGCCATCGCCAGGATACCATATTCAGGTCATAATAATTATTTTCTTCCAGGAACTCCAGGTATTTCCTGAAGGCATCATATACCTTTTCGCGTTCCTCGTTCAGGAAGATCGATTGCTTGATCCCCAGTCCAAGGTAATCGTCATACCCGAGGTACTCCTTTGAAATGTCCCCTCCGGTAAGCACCCCCCGGAACTCTTCGAACAATTTGTAATGATCCCTGATACCGAATGAATGGCTGCGGGGATGGAGCCACCGTTCAAAAGCCTGTTGATCCAGCTCGCGGCCCTTTATGATCTTAATGCTGTCGAGAAACTCCCTGAAGGAAAGGAAATCTGTTTCCTGATTGTCGTTTTCATAGTTATTGGCATAGTAAAGCCTGGCCGAGTTTTCAACAAGGTAGGGGCTCAACGTGACATACAGGACATCTCCCCTGAGTGTTTTCAGCTTTTCAAGAGTAAGAACCGTCTTGCCGCTGCCTGCAGAGCCGATAATTATTACCGGAGGCTTTATCCTGAAAAGCTTTTCCTGTTCATCATCAAAAGAGATGGCCTTATCCAGCAGGTGAAAATGAACCAGGCGCGGATTGACATAGACCAGTTCTTCCCCTTCCGGTATCCCTTCCTCCTCAATCCTCCCGGCATCTCCCCTTCCATCCGGCCTGTGCAGTGGCTCCAGCTTATCCTCGTCGATCGCGGCGCCACGCAGGAAGCGTGATTTCTCATACTCATGGTTATAAATCACTTCCAGCAATAAAAGGTAATTCCGGTCATTATACCATGCAAATTTAAAAAGCAGCCTGCTGGCCTGATCCAGTTTTGCCCGGTACAGTCCGTTTACAGCAAGCTTTTTTACCTCTGCGGCAGCAAAATTCCCGGACTCCAGGAAACCAACCGTCCTTTCAAACTGTTTTTTTACCTTCCCGTAATCCAGGTCACTATAATATAAAATATCCATAGATTACTGTTATTCAGTATGTTAATGATTGCCGTATTCCCTGAGTGCCTGATTCTGCCGCGTGCAATACAAAGATCGCCATCGTTTTGCCAGGGCGCCCTGCAGAACAGCAGGGTAAAGTTGTTATTATCTGCGGAAGAAGCAAAATCCGGGGTCATTTTTATATCAACATCTTACTAACCGGGTTTGTGAATAAACAGCTCCCGGAACCCTGTCTTAAGAAATTGAAGACTATGACGGGTGCATGGAAAATAACAAACAAGGTAAATCCAAAAGCATCAATATGTCGGGATGGTCAATTGTAACCGGCATGGATTGGTCCATGAGCCCGGTTTATCCGTCAGGGCTGCATGAAATTCTCCGGATCAATTCCGAACTGGGCAAAGGAACCGGCAAAATAAAGAGGTAAAAACACGATAGACTCTTTTTTTATGATTCCTGTCTGGCCCGAATGAAAAACAATCGAAAATGGTGGATTATACTGGTTTCTGAATAGATGCAGGCTTTTAAGTTTCCCTGAAGGACCATCTTTTACCTCAACCGGAATAAACTTTTCTTCATGGATTTCCAGGAAATCAATCTCGGCATTGCTGTTTTTTGCTTCTCTTGCCCAATAGTATTGCTGCTTCTTATTTTTTGCGTCAAATTCCTGGCCGACAAACTGTTCTGCAAGTTGCCCCTTGTAGATTGCCAATAAGTTTCTGTGGATAAAAGCCTGATTATACTCAATATCAATCACGCGATTCATTAACCCGATATCAAGGAAAATACTCTTGAACTTTTTATCTGACGCGTGAATTTCCACAGGTAATCCGGGACTGCTTACTGCCTTGATTTTAGTTGCGATCCTCGCCAGCTGTATGCTTTCAAACGCTTTTTTTATGGTAGGTATCGTAAAGTCATTTGCCAGTCCTGTATATTTTATTTGCTTCCCAACACGGGCAGCAACTCCGGAGAAAACAGCTTTAAGACAGCTGACGTCTGTCTTTGGCCGGTATTTATTGAAATCCAGATAGAAAGTTTCAATGATTTCATCCTGAACCTCAGTGGCTGATTTTATTGATTTCGAATGGGCATACACATTGACACATTCGGGCATTCCCCCCACAAGCCAGTAGATCCTGAGTTGTTCGGTCAGAAATTCATGGATTGCCCCGGATACTTCTGCGACCGGACTGTTACACAATTCTGCAGCTTTGGCATACCCCGCGGCAAGAAGGAATTCGGAGAAGTTCATAGGTTGGATTTCCAGGGTTTGAATCCGGCCTGCCGGGAATGAAATTTCGCTAAACACAAATTCCAGGAGTGAACCGGCTGCCACAACATGAAGATCAGGCATTTTTTCAAAGAAATATCTGAGAGCAATAATGGCCCTGGGACATGCCTGGATCTCGTCAAAAAACAGGATCGATTTCTTTGGTTGAATATCAATCCCTGTCCTTATCTCAAGTTCTGAGCATATTTTCTGCGGGTCTAAATCGCCATCGAACAAGGATTTAAATCCGGGATTTTCCTCAAAATCTATCTTCAAAAAGTTCCCGAATTCCTGTTTACCCATTTTTTCGACCAGCCTCAAAACAACAAAGCTAATTATTTGATAAACAAATAATTAGCTTTGTTAATCGATTCCCCTACGGACTACTAATCTAAATTCCTGTAAATCAAGTATTTACAGGAATTTATTTTTGCTTTGCGTTGCTTCTGTAAGACCTCGCGCTGTTTTTCAATCATCCCGTCAAATAAATTCCTGCTCTGGATTGATGCTTTCTCTTTTGCGATAAATTCGGAATCATACTTATAAACAGCTTAAGTTCCTGAAAACCACCGATTGCTTTTCCACTTTACAAAACTGCAGGATATGATGGTTTTTCCTTCTATAAGTTCCGGCAAGATTTCATATGATTTCACGGTAACCGGCAAAATTGCTCCCGTTGCAATATGCTCAAAATAGAGAAAGCTGTTTTCCTGTTTCAGATACAGGTAATAGCCTGTCTTTTTTTCACTGATAGAAATGATATCATCAAAAAGCGGATGCCCCCTTCCCAGGACATGCGCAAGCCAGTCCTTCCCCCGCAGGGCAAGCAGGGGATAGATTGTCGACAGGATTTACGTATCCACTGTTTCATACATAAGCAATGGCAGTTTTTGCTCCATCTCATATTCCTCCATATCATCTTTCATTTCTTCCAGTCTTTCAGCTACTTCAACAAAACATTCCAGCCTGTTGAAAGGGAACAGATAGGAATCAAGAATAATAAACTCAATCCGCTTCCTGATCACGAAAAAGTCTTCCTCATTGGGTGAGAGTGTAAGAAATTCCTTCAGCCTGGCATTCTCAGGGGCTCTTTCAAATTCTTCATCCAGGAGATTATTGACTTCAGAACCCAGCTCACTTAAGTCCGGATTGAAGCTCCTCGGAGCAGAGCTCCGAGGAATCTTCGATCCTTTGTATTTATTTTTTATTGTGCTCGCTAACCCCGCAGCAAGCTACGGGGAATGCGCTCGCAGGATTCAAAGGTGAAATAATCATTTCATCGTAAAGGACTGTGCTGAAAAAATGCCACAACAGGAAGTAAATGTCTTCCAGGTTGATTTCATCATGGTAATAATCAACCGTGTGGTAAAATGGAAGATCTTTCCCGTACAGTCCCCTGTGCTGCCTGGTAAAAGCCTGCCAGATACCGGTTTCAGAAACTATATCCTCAAGGTAACAGGCAATGCAGCAACAAAGGTTATCTTTCTCATCTTCCTCCTCCAGTAATGAAACTAAATCATCGTGTTTCTCAGAAATTATAATTTTCCTCAGCCGGTTTGCTAATTCCAGGTAATAATAATCACTGGTTTCCGGTTTCTAATATGGATGGAAAGCCAGCCAACGATCAAGATAGATCTTTTTTCTTACTGCGGTCATTTCTTATATGAATACTATAAATTTATTAACAACTACCATTCTCCCAACGGATATCCTGCCTCGCACGAAAGACATCTCTGAATAGCAGATTTTATCTTCAGTAATTTCAGGCATGCAACAAATATAAAAAACTTAATATTCTTTGATTTTCACTAAATTTGCATTAATCATTTATATGGTAGAACAAAGAAAAATATTATTCCATTTAAAAAGTCTTCTGGTAAATAACTTTTCTTCAGAAGTCAAGGACGTTATACTCTTTGGATCACGAGTATCAGGGAACTCAAGAAGTGACTCTGATTATGACCTTCTGATCATACTTAAAGAAAAACCTGACTGGAAAACCAGAAAGAAGATTTCTGAACTTTGCTACGACATAGATCTGAAGTTTGATATTATTACAGATCCACATATACTTGGAGAAGCTGAACTAAGTTCATTAAGGGGTAGCCAACCCATCTTCCGGAAAGCCTTATCCAACGGAATTCATGCATGAATATCGAGAAGGACAATAAGCAGGATTTAGTTAATTACAGGATTAAACAAGCCAATGATACCATTGAAGTTGTTGAATTGTTAATCCGGAATGAAAGATATCCTTCTGCCGTAAATCGTATTTATTATGGAATGTTCTACTCTTTATTAGCATTGGCTCTTAAATCTGAATTTGAATCATCAAAACATCAGCAATTGATTGGTTGGTTCAATAAAGAATTTATTAAAACCAAAAAAATCGATACGGACTTTGGAAGAATCTTAAAAATTTCCTATGAAAACAGGACAAAAGGAGATTACGATTCATTTATTGAGTTTGACAAAGAACAGGTATTACAACTTTTTGAAGAAATGAAAAGATTCATAGTCGAAATTGAAAAACATCTTGACTGACCAACTCGCAAGCAGGAACCTACAATTTAAGGTAACTTCCAATGTACTTTTTTATTTAAATCTGCAGAACAATTCCAGATCTGGCTTGAACTTCCTGTTGATAGCAAACCTCATATAACAAATGGACTTGATCAGATAATATTGGCCCCTTCTTTATCAGGAATAACATGGTCAGAATTAATATTACATTTGGTACCAAGCTGGCACCAAAAAGGTGCTAAGCTTCAGCCCTTGAAATGGCCTGAGAAACAGATATATACAAAAAGTGATATAAAAAAGGTGCCAGGCTACTCCATAAAAAAGTAAAAAATCTCATTACGATACTTTTTCTGGCAAGCCAGCCTATAAAGATTAAGCAGATAATGAAATGTTTCACTATCTGTTTCACCTGTCCACAGTCATAAGCTACAACATGCTGATTATCTGAGCATATGACTGCCTTCAATTGTTGGATACTAATCAATTCAATACAGTATTTAACATTTGATAATATCATAATTAATACGTATATTGCGTAGCGTATTTTACGTTATGTATTTTACGTAAAAATTTTAATCTATGAAAAAACTTCAAAATCCTTTCCTCTTGGTAGGTTTTTACAGTAAGGAGTACTTCTGTGATAGAGAATCTGAAATGGAAGAACTGAAAGACCATTTCAATAATGAACGTAATGTCGTATTATTCTCCTGGCGCAGGATTGGTAAAACTGCTCTCCTGAAGTACTTCATGGCTGAGACTATCAAAGATGGTGAAGTAGAAACCTTATATGTAGATTTACTTGGTACAAGAGATATGTCCACTGCTCTAAAAAGGATCTCACAGGCAGTATATGAAGGTTTCGGGGAAACAACTTCCGGTATTTCGTCTGCATTTAAGAATTTATTAAGCAAAACCGGAATTGAGATAGGTTTTGATCCTGTCACAGGTGCACCAAAATTCAGTGTAGGATTACGCGGGATCAGTGATGCTGAAAATTCTCTGCATGCTATCGGGACATTTTTTTCGAACAGGAAAAAGAAGATTCTTGTTGTTCTTGATGAGTTTCAGCAGGTTACAAGATACACCGACCAGGATGGGGAGGCTGCTTTCCGATCATGGACACAGGCATTCCCAGGTATCCGTTTTATATTCAGCGGAAGTCACAGGAGTATGATGATCTCAATGTTTGCTGAGAAGAACAGACCCTTTTACAGGAGTACACAACTTATGCAACTTGATCCGATTGACCTGAGATCTTATAAGGATTTTATACGTTTCCATTTTGAAAGCAACAAAAAATCCTATGATGAGAGTATTATCGAGGAGATATATAGCTGGTGTCGTCAGCAAACCTACTGTATACAGCTGGTTTGTAACAAGATTTTCGGATTGTATGATGGTATGAATAAAGGGGTTCTGCAAGATGTATTTAATCAGATCCTTGACCAGGAGAGCCTGGTTTTCTCAGGATATACAAAACTGCTGACCAACATGCAATGGAAAGTCCTGCTTGCTGTTGCAAAAGAAGAACCCCTGGTTAGTCCCCTGGCAAATGAATTCATCAACCGGCATCAGCTTGGTGCTGCCAGTTCAGTAAGCACAGCATTAAAAAAGCTTGAGAAAAATGAACTGGTGATCATCGATGACGATAAATACTTTGTACACGATGTTCTGCTAGCAAGATGGCTTCAGAAGCTATAATGCACTCGCAGGATTCATCTGACTGAAATAATAAGTATTGTTATGGGGTATCCCTGGTACGGGCATTAGAATGAACCTGCAGTAAGGTGAGAAGAAATCAGATCTGAGCATGAAGCAATATTCGACATTTGAAAAGGTCAAACTGTTCAGGACCCTTTTCAAAGGCAGAGAAGATGTATTTGCCATCTATTGGGGAAAAATTCAGAATGTACAACCTGTGAAAACGAACCAACCAAACTTGCTCCCATTACCCGGTCAAATATATTCCACTATATTTGATGACAAATCCCATTATCAGCCGCGAACGGATGACATTTACTGATAAAGATTCAGCAACAGTTATTGCGTCAAAGTTTATTAACCAGACTAACCGTCATGTGTTTTTGACCGGGAAAGCCGGTACCGGCAAAACAACCTTCCTGAAATATATAACCGGGCATACCATAAAAAAAACTATCGTTGCAGCACCCACCGGTATTGCAGCCATTAATGCCGGTGGTGTTACCCTTCATTCCCTGTTCCAGTTGCCATTCGGATCATTTATCCCTTCGAATGATCTGACCACAGGAGACAATATCACGATACAATTGAATACCCGGCAATCCCTTATTAAAAACATTCGATTGAATAAATATAAGCGGAGCATGCTGAACGAACTGGAACTGTTAATTATTGACGAAGTAAGTATGCTGCGTGCCGATTTGCTCGATGCCATTGATGTGGTATTACGATATGTCAGAAGACAAAAAAACAGCCCCTTCGGGGGGATACAAATATTATTCATAGGAGACCTGTTACAGCTGCCACCGGTGGTGAAGGACGAAGAATGGGATTATCTTGCCCCTTATTACCCGGGGTTGAATTTTTTTAATGCCAAAGCATTGCAGAATAATGCACCGTTGTATATTGAGCTGGAAAAAATATACAGGCAATCAGACAAACAATTTATCTCCTTACTCAACAACATACGGGATAATGCCATTACAAAAGAAGATATTGAATTATTAAACAGGTTCTATAAACCCTCGTTCCGTCCTGATATAAAAGAAGGTTACATTAACCTTACCACACATAATCGCAAAGCCGATGAAATAAACAGGCAGGCATTAGAAAATCTTCCGGGGAAATTGTACTCTTTTGATGCGGAAGTGGACGGGGATTTCAGTGATAATCTCTATCCTGTTGAATACAGCTTAAAACTAAAAAAGGGTGCCCAGGTTATGTTCATCAAAAATGATCATACAGGGGAACAACAATATTTTAACGGAAAAATCGGTATTGTTAAAGACCTGTCTGCCGATTGGATAGAAATCAGGTTTAATGACGGGACCCCGCCAGTCCTGGCAGAACACTATGTATGGGAGAATAAAAAATACAGTCTTAACAAAGAGACACTCGAAATAGAAGAGACAGTAACAGGTACATTTTCACATTACCCCGTTAAGCTGGCATGGGCAATCACTGTTCATAAAAGCCAGGGATTAACCTTTCAAAAAGCGATTATTGATGTTTCCGGGGCATTCGCTCCAGGACAAATATATGTAGCCCTTTCACGCCTTATATCCCTTGACGGGTTAGTCCTTACCGCACCGGTCCCACTTTCCTCATTGCATCAGGATGAGAACCTTGAAGAGTTTGCAAAAAGCAAAATAAAACAGGATAAACTGAAAGAGGTATTAACGGAGGAAACCCATAGTTTTATCGAGGACACGGTATTAAGGTCCTTTAATTTCAACCTGTTACGGGACAAGCTGAATGACCATGCAGAAAGTTTCAACAAAGATGACAGTAAATCCATGAAACAACAATACAAGGGCTGGGCCGTTGAATTTACGTCTGATTTTGAGCCGCAAAAGAAGGTGGCTGACAGGTTTTCAGATCAGGTCAGGAAAATTACAGGTATAAAGCATCCTGGTTATCTCCAGGTACTGCATGAAAGGGTAAAAGCTGCCATAACCTATTTTGAGCCATTGATTAAAGATTTTTCAAAGCGTGTTATTAGCCAGAAAAGGAAAGTTAATAAGCAAAAAAAGATGAAAGCATACCTGAACGAATTACAGTATATTGAATTCCTTTTTTCCAAACAGCTTCAGTCAATACATAAAACAGAGGCCCTTATCAAATCTGTCATTCACAATTCCGGGCCTTCAAAGAAAGCACTGGGAAAAAGGAATTAAAAATAAGCTATGAAACAGCCAACATTAAACCAATTTAAGGCAGCGCTGAAAAATTTGACAGATGATGCCAGAGCGTGACCGTTCTATATATGATGGAAGGTCCACTTCAGAACATTCTCTATATAATCTGATTATTGCGTCTTTCCAGTTGTCATCATCAAAATCAGCGGCTATAAACCAGGAGGTATTGTCATCAAGCAGTGGATATACTCCACAGCTTTCAATTCCTGTGAGATGCTTGTTAACTGCTGAATGATCATATGGCAAATATAAAAAACAATACATGTCCAGAATAAATATTACATCTGGTGTCAAGCTCCAGTCTTTGGATTGGCCTGAGAAACAGATATATACACAAAGTGATATAAAAAAGGTGCCAAGCTACTCCATAAAAAAGTAAAAAATCTCATTACAATACTTTTTCTGGCAAGCCAGCCAATTAAGATCGGGCAGATGATGAAATGGATGGAATACAAAAAACGTCAGAGTTTCCGGGAATTATATCTCTTAGCATTTCAGAACAGTGGTTTAATCTCAATGACAAATCCAGAAAAACTAAATGATCCTGAACAAAAATATGTAATAAACGAAATCTGTTTTGTTATATATTAAATTCAAACATTTGACAATACTACGTTATTTTGTCTTTTGTTTGTTTTCTAATATTAGACTATTTAATGTATTTAATGTCTTTCGTTTGATTTAATTATTATTTTTGTAAAATATAATAGTTAAACGAATTGGCTAGAAATTTCATAGTAGAACAACTTATAAAAGAATTCAAGGGAAAGTTATCCTTTACCAGGGCATCCCTTTTAGCTTTCTTTCGGCAATTTGATCCCGATCTGAAGGATTCAACCTTTCGATGGAGATTATATCAGCTAAAAGCCAGGAAGATTATTACACCAATTTCTAAAGATCTTTTTACCCTGAGTTATAAACCTTACTTCAAGCCTGAAGCAGGTTATTTTGAGAAAAAAATAGTCTCCAGGATAGAGAAACAATTTCCCGGTCTGAAGTTTTGCATCTGGTCAACCAAATCCGTACGTGAATTTATGCTGAATATTCCAGGCAAGTCCGTTACAATCCTGCAGGTTGAAAAAGATGCATTAGAGCCGGTATTTGAATTCCTGAAGGATAATAACTACAGCCATGTTTACATCCAACCTGAAGAAAAGGAGATTGAGCGTTACATTTTCGAATCCGAACAGTCAATCATATTGCAATCTCTGATTTCAAAGGCACCTACCCAGAAAATTGGAATGGTTACCACTATTACCCTCGAAAAGATGATAGTTGATCTGTTCTGTGAAAAAAAACTTTTCATTGCTTTCCAGAGTACCGAATTGGTATTCATTATTAATAATGCATACGATCGTTACTCGATTAATTTCACTACATTATTTCATTATGCCAGAAGGCGGGGAAAGGAATCAGATTTGAAGCAGTTTCTGGCAGAAAGAACGGATATTCCAAAAAGCATTTTCAATGATTAAAATTGAATCACTGTCAGCTGACTGGATAACTGAAAGAAGGAATAAATTCAGGAAGGATCCGACAATTATTGAAGGCATGATATATGCTTTGTATTTGCTGGAATGCCTGAAACTAACAGGTTTGGATTTTATATTTAAGGGATTATGTGTAGCTATACATAATCCTTTTTATGTATAGTTTAACGTTATGTACTATACCAAGACGTTAAGTCTTGATACAGTGAGCGATAATGCCACCTAATCTTATTATTACTATACATAATATTAAAACGATTTTAGCCACTCTACCAACTTATCGTTAT
>JADHVS010000161.1 GCA_016783865.1 Bacteroidales bacterium | reverse complement strand
TTTATTAACTAGTTGTATAAATAATTTGTGTGTCCAATTAAAATTTAGAACGAGTGTCCAATTTTAGGCGCAAAATGCCTCTAATGCAGGTGAGGCATTGGATTTATACGATTTTGTAATTTAATTTCCGAGAGGTCTGTACGTATCAAAAAATTAGGCAGTTAGGCCGCCGTAAATTTATATATTATTTAACTTTTAGTTCTTCTATTGACGTCATTAAATTAATTAAAAATATTTAATTAATATCCCCATATTATTAACAATTATTAATTCATCTTCTTTTTTTGGAACCCTCATACAGGTCAAATCTATGAAACTTACATTGAATTGCCCCATTAAATAATGTCAGCTTCTGCGATGTTCTCAGACCAATGTGTTTAATGGCTTCCATGCTACCGCTAAGAATCCAGACCTGAAAACCGGCAAAATCATGCTTTAGCTTATCACCAAAATCCTTATATAGCCTGATCAAATCTTCCTCCTCCAAGCGCTCACCATATGGAGGATTTGTTACCATCATACCTTGCTTATGGCTACATGAAATCTCCTGAAACGGGGACCGCCTTAACACAACCTCTTTCCTGAAGCCGGCCTGGTTGATGTTTTTCGATGCTGCAGCTAATGCCTCTTGCGAGATATCAAAACCTTCAATGGTTACTGAATGATCATGACCGGGCCATTGATCCTGTTTGATTTTCTCAAACAGAGTCTCGTCATAGTTCTGCCATTTCTGAAAACAGTATTTATTCCTAAAAAAACCGGCTGGTATACCTTTCCCAATCATGGCTGCTTCAATTAACAACGTTCCTGAACCGCACATGGGATCGATAAATGCAATATCACGAGTCCATCCTGAGATCAGAATCATACCAGCAGCCAGCACTTCATTCAAGGGTGCCATCCAGGCAGATTTTCTGTAACCCCGCTTATGAAGTGATTCTCCGGAAGAATCCAGGGAGACCGAAACCCGGTCCCCATATATATGGACATGGATCCTGACATCGGGATCGTCAAGGTGGACCGAAGGTCTTAATCCCGTTTTTGTCCTGAACCGGTCAACAATGGCATCCTTCACCTTCTGCGAAACGAACCTGGAGTGACGAAAATGATCAGACGAAACAACGCTGTCTACTGCAATGGTTCGCTTATAGCTGAACCATTTCTCCCACTCCATATTATAAATTTCTTTGTATAGCTGATCGGGATGGCTTGCTTTAAATTCTGCCAGGATATTCAATATTCTCAATGCCGTACGAAGGCTGTAATTGGCCTTATACAAGTGTTCCATCCCGCCAGAAAACGAGACAGACCGCCTGCCCGGGAGAATGTCTTCCATCCCAAGCTCCAGCATTTCATCGGCAAGGACTTTTTCTAATCCATGCAATGTTTTGACAATGAATTCCATTTTCGGTTATTTCAAATTAGCCGAAACACCATCAAGGGTTTCCTGAACTGCTGACAATGCATTATTATAACGTTCTTCACCCATGCCTGTTATAACCTTACACGGAATCCCCAGCTGTTTGATCTCATGGTGATACATGTCGAACAGCTTAATACGCATCTCGCCGGGATTCTCTCTTACAGGATCATCTTCCCATGGAATATCATATTTACACAAAAGAAAAAGATCCCAGTCACCCTGATGAATATAATCGTCAAGCCATAAAGGCACGTCCTGATAAACAACCTGCAGCCAAACCTTGGTAATTATAAGAAATGTATCGTAAAAAAGTACCCTGCCGGCCCTTTCCAAAAACTCCTTCTCAAGCTCTATTTGCTTTCTTGCAATATGTATCACGTCATCATACTGATAATGACCCTGCAGCTTTTCAATGTATTCACGTGCATATTCAGGGACATACTCAGCATTAAAATAATCAGCCAGATAGCTGGTTATCAAAGTCTTACCAGTCGATTCCGGACCGGTAATAATGATTTTGGTTACTTTATCAGGACTTATATCAGGTCTTTTTTCCACCTTAAATAGCCAAAGAGAGCAATAACAGCAAAGATAATATACAAGATGACTGTTGGATACATTCCTTTATAAAAGTAGAGTAGTGCTGCAACGGCATCGACAATGATCCAGACAAGCCAGTTCTCCAGCTTTTTACGGGCCAGCATCCATGTGCCAATAATGCCGCCGGCAGTAGTGAAAGCATCACCAACAGGAACATCTGAATCTGTGAAACGACTCAAAATGAGAAAAATACCTGCCCACAAAATGAAGAAGAGGATACTCAGGATAATGACAGAGTTAACAGGAGTCCGGGTAACAGGCAGTTTCATTTCCTTTCTTACCCTGGCTCCGGCCACCCAGTGATACCATCCATATATGCTGATCACAAGGTAATACCCCTGCAACGACATATCGGCATAAAACCTGGCATTATAAAAAATGAATATGAAAAGAGCTGATGAGATGATTCCGAAGGGCCATAACCAGATCTTCTGATGATAGGAAAAATAGAGATAAACCAGGCTGGTTATCACACCGAGAATCTCAATATAATTATCTGATAACCAGTTAATCAATAATTCAAAATGTATTAATTCTGCAGGGCAGCCTGATACAATTCGTTCTTTTCCAGCACCTCAATGGCTTTAAGCAGACTATGATTGTTTTTATTGATCACCTGATAGAACTCATTGGTATTCCATAAATCCCTGGCGATATAGCTTTTCATAACCAGCTTAATATTCTCCTCTGATAAGGCCAGGTCATCTTTGACTAAAGCAAGTCCCTCTTTATCAGCAAATTCAGTCAAATCACTCATTAGATCGTCTGTAATCTCAAAGTTGGCAATAAAAGATCCTATCTGCTCATATTTATTGTGCAGTTTCTTCCTGTTATTATCAACATAGTTCAGGATAAAGGTATTCATGATCCCTCTGCTGATCAGTTTCCTGTAATAATCACTCAGATAGCTTGTATCGATAGGAACGAAATAGTCGGGCATAATACCTCCTCCGCCATAAACAGTTCTCCTGGACACCAGGGTCTGATACTTCATGGATTCAGGAAACAATATGCTGTCAGCCGAACTCAATTCACCATTATTAATCCGGTTAAGAAGGTCTTTCGAATAAGCCTCGAAGCCCTCATCATAAGGTTTTTGAATTAACCTGCCCGAAGGTGTATAATATCTGGCAATGGTCAACCTGACCATTGAACTGTCGAAAAGCAGCATGGGATTTTGCACCAGCCCCTTACCAAATGATCTTCTGCCTACAATTATTCCCCGGTCCCAGTCCTGAATGGCACCAGCCACAATCTCACTCGCCGAGGCAGATCCTTCATCTATCAGCACAACAACACGTCCCTTTTCAAATTCTCCCCGGGAAGAGGACATATATTTACGTTGGGGATGCTTTTCCCCTTTGGTATAAACAATCATTTTGCTATCCTCGAGGAACTGATCGGCCAGTTTTATTGCCACATCAAGGTACCCGCCACCATTACCACTCAAATCGAGTATCAGATCCCGGGCTCCCTTTTTTGTCAGATCGGCAAGTGCATCATCAAATTCACTCATAGTGGTTATCGCAAAACGGTTTATTTTAATATAACCAATATCATCGTTGATCATATATGACGCATCCAGGCTGAAAATCGGAATTTTATCCCTCGTAATGGTAAAGTCGAGTAATTCATCAACCAACCTTCTGTGAATCGACACATTTACTTTCGTGCCTTTATCACCCCTCAGCTTGGCAAACACATCTGAATTCTTTATGCCTATGCCCCCTACATTCTCACCATCAATAAAGACAATGCGGTCGCCCGCTTTTATACCGACCTTTTCAGACGGTCCACCGGGGATTGGATTAATAACAAAAATGGTGTCGTTTAATATATTAAATGAAATCCCGATTCCTTCAAAATTACCCTGTAATGGTTCGGTCATTTCCTTTACTTCATCCTTCGACATGTAGGTAGAATGGGGATCGAGTGACCTCAGCATATCTATAATGGCATTTTCAACAAGGTCTGATTTATTAATACTATCCACATAATAGCGGTCGACCCAGTTGAGAACCTGGCTAAACTTCAATGATTCATCGCTTAATACCTGCGCATTAACTCCAATGGCACTCACCCACATCAAGATGCCTGTGATAACAAATATTACTCCTTTGTAACCTCTCATAACTTTCTGATTAATTGTTCATTTCTACTTCCAAAAATACCAAAAAAGACGATGACATCCGGATTAAATTATCTTATTGGTAATCCTTTAACCTGAATTTAACAGAACTATTAATTATTGAGTTTCAATAAATATAAATTTCAATTTAATTAATTCCTCCAATTCCTTCCCGTTTTCGAAAATATGAATATCATCTTTTTCATAAAACCATTCCACGGTGACTTTGTTTACTTTATCATTCATAATTTTCACATTCTGCAGAACAGAGATCAAAAACCGGACCGAACCTGAATTATAATACTCGAGTTTGAAGACACATTTCAATTCCATCTGATCAGCATCCTTCTGATCGTCAAGCCATGCTGAATAATCTTTCAGCCAGGAGATGATGGGTGTATAAAATTCCAAAACATTCTCAGGAAGTGAAATGCCTTCAAATTCAAAAAACCCATTATCGGCATCCAGTTTAACTCCCGGGGTATAAGGAGTAGGTTGCATGTTCAGGGAATTCATAGGAAAAAAAGTTTTTCAGTTTATTCGAATTGACTGATCTATGTGATTCAGTATTAGTATAAAGGTAATGTAATTTATTAAAGTTGCCCGGTTGCCCGGTTGCTGATAAACCGATAAACCATTATTCCCATTCGATAGTTGCAGGAGGCTTTGAACTCACATCATAAACCACCCTGTTGATTCCTTTAACGTTATTAATGATCCGGTTTGAAACCATGCTTAAAAAATCATACGGAAGATGTGCCCAATCGGCTGTCATACCATCGGTAGAGGTCACTGCCCTTAATGCAACCACATGTTCATAGGTCCGTTCATCTCCCATGACACCGACTGATTGGACGGGGAGCAGAACGACACCTGCCTGCCATACCTGGTCATATAATCCGTTTTCTTCCAATCCATTGATAAAAATATTGTCGGCCTCCTGGAGAACCGCTACTTTCTCTTCTGTAATGTCACCTAAAATCCGAACTGCAAGTCCGGGTCCCGGGAAAGGATGCCTTCTCATGATCTGGTCGTCGAGACCAATGCTTTTACCCACTCGTCGCACTTCGTCTTTGAACAACAATTTCATCGGCTCCAAAACCTTCAGGTTCATTTTTTCCGGTAATCCGCCTACATTGTGATGCGATTTTATCTTTGCAGATGGACCCTTAACAGAAACCGATTCAATGACATCGGGGTAAATGGTCCCCTGCGCCAGCCATCCGACCCCGGGTATTTTTTTCGATTCCTCTTCAAAAACCTCAATAAACACCCGTCCGATTGTTTTTCTTTTTTTCTCGGGATCAGATATTCCCTTCAAAGCAGCTAAAAACCTCTTACCCGCGTCAATGCCAAGAACCCGTAGTCCCAGTTCCTGGTATTTGGCCAATACGTCGGTAAATTCATTTTTCCTGAGCAGCCCATTATCCACAAAAATGCTGGTTAATTGCTGTCCAACTGCTTTATGCAAAAGCATCGCAGTAACGGATGAATCGACACCCCCGGATAAACCAAGAACAATGTTTTCATCGCCCACCTGGGCCTTTATATCAAGGATGGCTGTTTCAATGAACGAATCCGGGGTCCATGACTGGCTGCATCCACAGATATCAACCAGGAAATTCTGTAATATTTGTTTTCCATGGGTTGAGTGGTATACTTCAGGATGAAACTGCAATCCGTAAGTCTCTGTATCTAATGCCCTGAATGCTCCAACATCAATATCCTTTGTGCTGGCTATGATGTCGTATCCGTCGGGCAAATTTATGATGGTATCACCGTGCGACATCCATACCTGTGTCCCCGGTTCCACATTCTGAAAAAGTTTATTTGAAGTATCAATTGAATGCAAATTGGCCCGTCCGTATTCCCTGGATTTCGAAGGCATCACTTCACCACCATTTAATTGGGCGATCAATTGTGCGCCATAACAGATGCCCAGCACAGGGATTTCTCCCAGAATTTTCGTCAGATCCGGCTTTGGGGCGTTATCATCACGCACTGAAAAGGGACTGCCCGACATAACTATTCCTTTAATTTTCTTATCCGGAGCCAGGATCTGATCATAATGCTGAATCTCACAATACACATTTAATTCCCTGATTTTACGGGCGATCAGCTGGGTATACTGCGATCCGAAATCCAGTATAATTATGATTTCATTCATTGAAAAAAATTTCTCAAAGATAGCATTAAGTAGTGAATCGTGAGTAGTGAATCGTGAATCGATTGTGTGAGTATGAGTGTGAGTGATGAGTGTGTATGCGACAGGAAATAAAATATTTAACTCAATATTCTACTCTTCTTACACACCCATTCCCCAAATCTCAATCACACGATTCACGATTCACGATTCACGTTGTTGTTCCACAACAAAAACATCCCCATCATTTACGGCATAACTCTCTGGAAACACAGCCCTCGCTTCCTGTTCGAAAATTTCCAGGTGCTTATACCGTGAGGAGAAATGTCCTATCAATAATTTCCCTACCCCGGCCTTCCCGGCTAGTTCCGCAGCCTGACGGCTGGTTGAATGGGTGGTCTCCACGGCCAGTTTCAGGTCTTCATGCAGAAAGGTCGTTTCATGATACATCAGGTCAACATTCTTAACATGATCAATGATCTGCTCATGGTATGCCGTATCAGAACAATAGGCATAGGACCTGGGGCGGAAGGCAGGGAGAGTTAATTCTTCGTTAGGTATGACCCGGCCATCCGGGGTAGTATAGTCTGATCCTTCCTTTATGCTCACGATATCACGTATCGATATGTTATGCTCCTCTATCATTTCCTTTTTGATATTCCTTGTACCGGATTTCTCCTTAATTAGAAATCCGCATGTCGGGACACGGTGTTTTAGCGGAATGGTATGGACTTCAGTTTTACTGTCCTGATATATCAGTGCAGAACGACGGGTCTGGATCTTATGAAAAGCAATATGATAGGATAGTTCTCCCTGGAAATATTTCAGGTGATCAAGAATCAGCTCTTCCAGCATGTCGGTTCCGTAAATATGCAGGTTACTGGTTCTGCCCAACAAGCTGAAGGATGAGATTAGTCCGAAAAGCCCGAGGATATGATCTCCATGAAGATGGCTGATAAATATATGGTTTATTTTGCCCAGCTTAATCCTGAATTTCCTCAGTTGCATCTGGGTTCCTTCCCCGCAATCGATCAAAAAAAACCGCTCATTTGCATTGAGCAAATGAGCGGTTGGAAATCTTTCTGAAGTGGGCAGCGCAGAGCTGCTCCCCAATATTGTTAACTGAAAGGAAGACACTGCTAAATCCTATTCAGCAGATTTGATCAGCTCTACCCCTTCTTCAACAGTATTGGAAATATTTAACACTGTATCAAGCTGCGAAATAGTAATCAACCTTTCAACAGCCTCATTCAAACCTGTTAGCACGAAAGTCCCGTTGGCATTCTTACAAAGCCTGTTGGCCACCAATATTGCACTCAATCCGGAAGAGTCACAATACCGTACATTCCCGAGGTCCAGCAGAATGTTTTTTTCGCCATTCCCTGAGACCAGAACTAACTCTGATTTTAGGGTAGGTGCGATATGCGTATCCAGCTTTTCTTCATTCACCTGAATCAGTGTGTAGTTTTCAAGTTTTTCAATCTTGAATTCCATATTAATATATTTTAATATACGTTACTTCTTCTTGGTGTCTTCTTTCCCGGATTCCTTCTCCTTGCTTCTCTTTTCAGTTTGTTCCATCTCAGTCTTTAAAGCCGCGAGGTTGGAAATGTCTCCGAGTGTTGTTTTCTCAAGATTACTCTTGATCTTCCTGGGCGGTCTCTTGGTATCTGCATCTCCCTCTCCTGTCCTGCGCTTGGATGGAACATCATTGCGCTTTATGTCTTCAAAAATCCTTGTATGAGAAAGAACAATTTTCTTAGCTGCCTTATTAAATTCGATCACCTTGAAATCAAGCTTCTCATCAGTTTTGCCTGCTGTTCCATCTTCCTTAATGAGGTGCTTTGGTGTAACAAAACCTTCAACTCCGTACTGCAAAGCTACTATAGCAGCTTTATCTCCAACTTCAGTGATCGTTCCCTCATGAATAGAATCCAGGGTGAATATCCCTTCAAATACGTCCCATGGATTTTCCTCGAGTTGTTTGTGACCAAGACTTAGCCTCCGGTTTTCTATATCTATCTCTAAAACAACTACTTCGACATCTTCACCAATCGAAGTAAACTCAGCCGGATGTTTAATTTTCTTAGTCCAGGAGAGATCAGATATATGGATCAATCCGTCAACTCCCTCTTCAATTTCTACAAACACTCCGAAGTTAGTAAAGTTACGAACTTTTGCTTTATGTTTTGTTCCTACCTGATATTTTTTTTCTATTTTTTCCCAGGGATCGGTTCTCAATTGCTTCATACCAAGCGACATTTTACGCTCCTCCCGATCCAGTGTCAGGATCACGGCTTCAATCTCATCACCCACTTTCAGGAATTCCTGAGCACTTCTCAGGTGTTGTGACCATGACATTTCAGAAACGTGGATCAAACCCTCGACCCCTGTAGCTATCTCAACAAAAGCCCCGTAGTCGGCCATAACCACCACTTTACCTTTCACCTTGTCTCCTACCTTCATTTCTGCATCAAGTGATTCCCATGGATGAGGTGTAAGTTGCTTCAGACCCAGGGCAATCCGCTTTTTATCATCATCAAAATCAAGGATAACCACATTCAATTTCTGATCTAGCTGTACAATCTCTTCCGGGTGATTAACTCGTCCCCATGAAAGATCTGTAATGTGTATCAGTCCATCCACACCACCAAGGTCAATAAATACACCATAGCTGGTGATGTTTTTAACCGTACCTTCAAGTACCTGTCCTTTTTCAAGCTTGGCAATGATCTCTTTTTTCTGCTGCTCAAGCTCGGCTTCGATCAGTGCTTTGTGCGATACCACAACGTTCTTGTATTCATGGTTGATCTTAACCACTTTAAACGCCATGGTTTTATTTACATAAGCATCATAATCACGGATGGGTTTAACATCGATCTGGGAACCCGGGAGAAACGCTTCAATTCCAAATACATCCACAATCATACCACCTTTGGTACGGCATTTAATGTATCCCTTGATGATCTCGTTATCTTCAAGTGCCTTGTTAACCCTGTCCCATGATTTAAGGGCACGGGCTTTTTTATGCGAAAGGACCAGTTGTCCTTTTTGGTCTTCCTGGCTCTCAACATAAACCTCGACTGTTTCTCCAACCTGTAATTCAGGATTATATCTGAATTCGTTTAAACTGACAACACCTTCTGACTTGTATCCAATATTGATTACGACTTCCCGCTTGTTCATCGAGATGACGGTACCATCAACCACTTCTTTCTCAGCTATGGTGGAGAGGGTATTATCATACCTGGATTCAAATTCGGCCCGGTCTTTCTCAGAATAGGCCAGGTCATCAGATTCATAGCTGTCCCAATCAAATGATTCTCCCGGTTCAGCCGCAGCATCAGCTTCAACTGGTTCAGATTTCTTTTTTGAGGAAGGTTTTTCGGCAGATTCAGAATCAGCTTTTTCCTCTTTTTCTTCTGTTGCAGGGCTCTCCATTGCAACAGGTTCTTCTGGGGATGCTTCTTCAGCTACCGGCTCCTCCATAGTTTCTATTTTGGCAGCAGGCTTTTCTGTAGCCTCATTTTCTTCGGCAGGTTTTTCTGTAGCCTCATTTTCTTCGGCAGGTTTCTCATCAGATTCCATTTTGGCTGTGGCCTCTGTAGTTTTGGTCTTTTTCTCTGGAGCAGCTTCAGCTTCAGCTTCTTCTTCAATCTGCTCTTTTTCGTTTACTGGCTGGTCTTTTTTCGCGTCAGCCTCATTTTCATTTGATTTTTGGTCTTTAGGATCTGTTTGTGTCGTTTCTGTTTTTTCCACAACAGCATCCTTTTCTTTGTCAGTCATAATTAAAACAATTAATAATTAGTAAGTTAGACATTATATTATGATAGAATCGAGGTGCAAAATTATAATTTTATTCCGAATTCAGCTACGAATAATCTAAAAAATGGATGGTCCCTAAGATTTTGAAACGAACATGAATAAATTTAATCAATTCATTGAAGCTCCTCGCCGCAAGCGGCGGGGAAACGAGTTCCTGAGTTCGGCGGAGCCAAACAAACCTGTGAGTTCGGCGGAGCCAAACAAACCTGTGAGTTCGGCGGAGCCAAACAAACCTGTGAGTTCGGCGGAGCCAAACAAACCTGTGAGTTCGGCGGAGC
>JADHVS010000160.1 GCA_016783865.1 Bacteroidales bacterium | reverse complement strand
ATGAGTGCCTGTTTCAATTATGGTTTCGTAACGGGCATGCCGATCAATGAAGTGGCCAGGGAATACGGAACGAATGAATTATTCCTGAGCAATCCCACACTCATTTTTATATTACTGGGAGGATTTATCACCAATATAATCTATTGCGGATTCCTGAACATCAAAAACAAAACCTACAAAGATTATATTTCTGTCGGAGCCGGAACATTTTTCAATAACCTGTTTTTTACTTTTCTGGCAGGATTACTCTGGTTTCTGCAATTTCATTTCTTCGGGATGGGAAAAAGCATGCTGCCTGAATCGATGATGGTTTTCGGATGGAGTATCCTGATGGCTTTAAACATTGCCTTCAGTAATATCTGGGGCATCATCCTGAAAGAATGGAAAGGAGTTAGCGCGAAAACCATGGTGGTGCTGGTGATAGGGATAGTAGTTTTAATATTATCGACTTTCGTTGTTAATCTTGGGTGATGGTTCCTGGTTTTCCGACTCACCACTCACCACTCACAACCCACAAATCGATTCACGATTCACGATTCACGATCTCCTCACTCATCACACGTCACTCGTCACTACTAATAAAGACTCTACTTAAATCCATAGAAATATGAACAAAACAGAAATCACTACAAAATCCTACGAACTCGCCCGTGAGCAATATGCTGCCCTGGGCATGGACACAGAAAAGGTATTACAAAAAATGGTTAAAACACCCATCAGTATGCATTGCTGGCAGACCGATGACGTGAGCGGCTTTGAGAATCCGGATGCCGGGTTATCCGGTGGCATACAGGCAACCGGAAATTATCCAGGCAAGGCAAGAACCATCGATGAGGTAAAAGCCGACATGGAAAAGGTATATTCATTATTGCCGGGCAAGCACAGGTTCAGCCTGCATACTCATTATGGCGATTTCAGCAAGGGAAAGGCCGACCGGAATGAGATCGAACCAAAGCATTTCGCCACATGGGTCGATTGGGCAAAGGAAATTGATATAAAACTCGATTTCAATTGTACACTTTTCTCCCATCCCAAAACAGATTCCGGTTATACACTTTCTGACCTGGACCAGGGGATACGTGATTTCTGGATTGAGCATGTGAAAAGGTGCCGGGATGTATCGGAATATTTTGGAAAAGAACTGGGAAGCCGGTGTGTGCATAATATCTGGATACCTGACGGATCGAAGGATCTTACAGTTAACAGGTTCAAACACAGGGCATTTTTGAAAGACTCCCTGGACAAGATCCTGGCCACACCAAAAGATCCCAAGCTAATGGCTGACGCTGTAGAAGCTAAATTATTTGGCATTGGTGTTGAAGCTTTTACAGTGGGGTCTCATGAATTTTACCTGGGTTATGCTGTCGATAAAAAAATTATGTTGTGCCTCGACATCGGCCACTTCCATCCTACCGAACAGGTTTCTGACAAGGTGGCTGCCGTCTTCCAGTTTATCGATGAATTGTTATTCCATGTAACCCGTCCCATTCGCTGGGACAGCGATCATGTGGTCACCTTAAGCGATGAAGTCAGGGCACTGTTCGAAGAGATCGTATGGGCCGGTAAACTCGACAAGGTCAACATCGGGCTGGATTTCTTCGATGCCAGCATCAACCGGATTGGTGCCTATGTGGTCGGAACCCGTGCTGCCCAGAAAGCCATTATGCTGGCCCTGTTAAGTCCCGTTGAAAAACTCAGGGAATATGAAGAGGCCGGACAGAATTTCGAAAGGCTTGCCCTCATGGAAGAAGCAAAATCAAAGCCATTTGGTGCTGTGTGGGACTATTTCTGCCTGCAGAATAATGTGCCTGTAGGTGAAGATTTTATCCCTGAAATTCAGCAATACGAAAAGGATGTGTTAAATAAAAGATATTAAGGATTGTGACTGCAGGGGGAAGTCCCCTGCAGTTCTATTTATTTGATAACAAATATTGTCCTCACCCACTCTTTTCTGCTACTCACCATAATAAAATAAGTACCTGGTTTAAAATGTCCGGTTTCAACAGAAACCAGGTGTTCAGAAAGAATGTTGATGTCAAATTCATTGAGTTAGAGCAAATATACCAGCAAAGGGCTGATAGTAATTTTGTACTTTTATTGAGTGAAGTTCAAAATTCCAGATAATTCTAAATTTTACCATATGACATTCCTTGAATTAGCCAAAAAAAGGTATTCCTGTCGACATTATGACAACCGGCAGGTGGAGAAAGAAAAGCTCGGGCTGGTATTGGAAGCTGGCCGGATTGCACCCTCCGCTGTTAATTTCCAGCCATGGCATTTCATTGTGATACAGGAAAGAGAAAACCTGGAAGCGCTTTACAAAATCTATCACCGGGAATGGTTTCAGACTGCTCCCTGTGTGATTGTCATCTGTGGAAACCATGATAAGTCCTGGAAAAGGAAGCAGGATAATAAAGACCATTGTGACATCGATGTGGCCATTGCAGTGGATCACATGACCCTTCAGGCAACAGATCTTGGTCTGGCTACCTGCTGGATATGTAATTTTGATAAGGAAAAATGCATTGAATTGTTCGACCTGCCTGATCATATCGAACCCATTGTTTTATTGCCCCTCGGTTATCCGCTCGATCAGTCAGATCCAGAAAGGCATTCAGAGAAAAGAAAACCATTAGATGAGATCATAACTTATGAAAAAATCCAAAATAAGTAATTTTTAATTCTTATGACACATAGGATAAAATCGCTTGTCACCTTACTCCTGCTCACCGTGGGGCTTTTTTCCTGCAATAAGGAAATTCGGTTAAATCAACCCAACATTGTCATCCTGTTTGCCGATGATATGGGATATTCCGATATTGGTTTCTTTGGATCAGAGATTAATACACCCAATATTGACGACCTTGCCTCTGAGGGATTGGTCATGACCCAATTTTACAATTCGGGAAGGTGCTGTCCGAGCCGGGCCTCCCTCCTGACCGGTCTTTACCAGCACCAGGCAGGCATTGGATTCATGAACGGGAATAAGGGATATCCGGCCTACCAGGGATATCTGAACGACAGCTGTGTAACCATTGCCGAGGTACTGAAGGGAGCCGGTTACCATACTTTTTGTTCCGGGAAATGGCATGTGGGAGATCATTTTAAAGCCTGGCCCCTGCAAAGAGGGTTCGACAGGTTTTATGGATTTCCCTCAGGTGGTGGAGTGTATTTCTGGCCCTGGCGAAAAAATCGTTTTCTTGCGCTGGATAATGATACCATTTCGGCCGATTCAGGTTTTTACTCCACCGATAACTTTACAGAATATGCCATTCGATTTATTGATGAAGTCAAGGATTCAGACAATCCGTTTTTCCTGTATCTTCCTTACATAGCACCCCATTTCCCGCTGCAGGCCCATCCCGAAGATATTGATAAGTACAGGGGTAAATACCTTGCAAATTGGAAAGATATCAGGGCCAAACGTTATGGAGCATCGATTGAGGCTTCAATCCCGGATGCCTCATCAGTACTGTCTCCATCAGACACGATGGTTTTCGATTGGGATAAATTATCTGATGAAGTAAAAGATGAATACGACCTGAGGATGGCAGTTTATGCAGCCCAGGTTGAGTGCATGGACCGTAACATTGGACAGTTGATCAATGCCCTTAAGGAATTGGGACTCTTTGATAATACGGTTATTTTCTTTCTGTCAGACAATGGTGGATCAAGTGAGCAATTAGAAGGTGCAGATAATTCAGAATCGGTCCAGATCGGATCCCGTGTCAGCTGGTCCTCCTACCATGCTCCATGGGCCAATGTATCCAATACACCCTTCAGGTTATATAAGCACTGGGTACATGAAGGAGGTATTTCGACTCCCCTCATCATACATAACAAGAAACTGATTCCCGAACACAGGTTGGATAACCAGACCGGGCATATCATCGACCTGATGCCAACCTGCCTGGAACTGGCCGGTGTGGAATATCCTGAATTTTACAACGACCACAAATTGATCCCGGTAGAGGGAAAAAGCCTCCTGCCAATAATGCAGGGCAAAAAGAGGATCCCCCACGAGTATATTTATTGGGAACATATGGGAAACAAGGCTGTGAGGTGGGCAAAATGGAAACTGGTCATGCAGGATGAGAAAAGGACCTGGGAACTGTATGATATGGATTCCGACCGGTCGGAATTAAATGATCTGAGTTACCAGTATCCGGAAATTGTTGAAAAACTTTCAATCCTTTATGAACAGTGGGAAGAAAAGGTTGGGGTGGAATCCTGGGATGAGATAAAATAGAATAACGAACACCGAATAACGATTTGAGATTTTAGAAGCAATTAAAACATATTATTATGAAACGAGCATGAACAAATTTAATCAATTACTTCACAAAAGGGAATGATTAAATTTTTCATGCGAGAGCGAAGCGGTTGCATTCGTTCTCAATTTTTTAATTAGTTTATTATCAAATAATTATAAAAATTTAAACGAATGAAAACATTTTTTGCTATATGCATAATTCTTATGATTGGAATTAGCAGCTGTAAAGAAGCTGCTGTCAAAGAAGAAGATCCTGAAAAAAGTGAAATCACCCAAGAAACAACCATCGATGAAAAAATGCAGTGGTTTTCGGACGCCAAACTCGGAATATTTATCCACTGGGGGATCTACGCCGTTGAGGGAACATCTGAATCCTGGGCATTCTTTAATAAAGAAGTCTCATACGAAGATTATATGAAACAGGCAGATGGTTTCACAGCCAGCAGGTATGATCCCGGCGAATGGGCCCGGTTATTCAGGGAAGCAGGTGCAAAATATTCTGTGCTTACCAGTAAACATCATGATGGTATGGCCCTCTGGGATACAAGGATGTCGGATCTGAACGTTGTGAAGAAAACACCGGCAGGACGCGATCTGCTTACACCATATGTCGAAGCCCTAAGAAAAGAAGGTCTTAAAGCAGGTCTCTACTTTTCCCACCTTGACTGGTCCCATCCCGATTACGCTTCAGTCGTACCTCCCAATTTCCCGGATGACCGCGAAAGAAACCCATTTGCCTTTCCAGAGAAAGGGAAAGAAGATCAGGAAGCGTGGGAACGGTTTCTCGTATTTCACCGGGGACAGATCTCTGAGATCATGGAGTTATTTCACCCTGACCTTTACTGGTTCGACGGTGATTGGGAAAGAACGGGTGATCAATGGAAGATGAAAGAGCTGAGGGAATTTATTCTATCCCAACAGCCTGATGCCATATTGAATTCAAGAATGAACGGTTATGGTGATTATGCCACCCCTGAACAGGGTGTGCCGGTAGAGCCGGTGGACGGACCATGGGAACTCTGCATGACCATCAATGACTCTTGGGGATTTCGCTTCGTCGATACCAATTTCAAATCCTCCAGGCAGATCATACAGGTCTTTGCAGAATGCATCGGTATGGGAGGAAACTTACTCCTGGATATTGGACCAAAAGAAGATGGAACAATACCCGAAGAACAGGTCGAGGTACTGCAGGACCTGGGGAAATGGATAAAAAAGCATGAAGAGGCTGTATACCAGACAAAAAGGGGACTTCCCTTTGGACATTTCTACGGTCCAACTGCACTGAATAAAACAGATGATGTTGTTTATCTTTATTTACTGGATATCCCAAAAGAATACATCGCAGTTAAAGGCATCAGAAATGACATAAAAAGCATCAGGGTAGTAGGTTCCGGCCAAACACTTTCCTGCAAAAGGTTCGGCGGGGCATCCTGGTCCAATATCCCGGGAATTCTTTACATTGACGTACCCGAAGATGTGCTGGATGAATACATCACTGTCATTGCCCTGGAATTGGAGGGAAAATTAGACCTGTATCATAAATAAGAAAGGGTCTGAGGATTTGAGGGGCCGAGGGGTTGAGTGAAATAAATCATTTAATTCAAATAATCATGCTAAGAACATTAATTTTCTTGTTACTAACTCTTACCCTAATACAAACTTCATGTATTGACGACCAGAAAAATACCGATGAAAGACCAAACATCATCCTGATTATGGCTGATGACATGGGCTATTCTGATCTTGGTTGTTTTGGATCTGAGATCAATACACCCAACCTGGACAAACTGGCGGCAGAAGGATTACGGATCACTCAATTTTATAATGCCGGAAGGTGCTGCCCCACCAGGGCATCCCTGCTCACCGGATTGTATCAGCATCAGGCTGGTGTGGGAGATATGGTGAGTGATTTTGGAATCCCTGCATACCAGGGATATTTGAACAAGGAATGTGTAACCCTCGGGGAAGTGATGAAACTGAACGGATACAATACTTATATGGCCGGGAAATGGCATGTGGGAGGCGAACCGGAACAATGGCCTGTAAAGAGGGGATTTGACAGGTACTTCGGACTCATCGACGGAGCCAGCAATTATTTCAACCTGAACCCCTACCGGATTAATCAGGCACCACTGAGAATGGCGTTGGATGACCAACCTTACTTTCCCCCGGATTCTGGCTTTTATATGACCGATGCTTTCACCGATTACGCGCTCACGTTCCTTGAGGAGCAGAAAAAAGAAGAGGAACCGTTTTTCCTTTACCTCCCCTACACTGCCCCACACTGGCCGTTGCATGCATGGCCGGAAGATATTGAAAAGTATCGCGGTTCATATTTGATGGGATGGGACAGCCTGAGGATTACCCGGTACAATAAAATGATCAGATCGGGATTGATCCTGCCTGAATGGGAACTTTCCAATCGACATGATAATATTCCTGAATGGACCAGCCTTTCTGAGGAAGAGAAGGATATGTGGGACCTGAGGATGGTGGTATACGCTGCCATGGTCGACAGGCTGGATCAGAATATAGGAAGGGTTTTGGAAAAACTAACCCAAATAGGTGCCGACGAAAATACACTGGTAGTATTTATTGCAGATAACGGTGGTTGTCACGAGCGGATCAAGAACCGCGGAAACTATGTGCATACTACAGGGATAACAGGAAACGCCGATTCCTTTGATGCCTATGAATATGAGTGGGCCAATGTGAGCAATACACCTTTCAGGTGGTTCAAGCACTGGGTTCACGAAGGGGGTATCTCCTCTCCTTTTATCGCCTGGGCACCCGGTATGATCGAAGGAGGAAGAACGGTATATAAAGCAGCTCATATAATTGATATCATGCCCACCTTTGTTGAGTTGGCTGATGGTCATTATCCGGATGAATACGATGGCAACAAGATAAAACCCATGATGGGACAAAGCCTGGTTCCTGTTCTGCTTAACGAGCAAACCGAATGGGACCGGATACTGTTTTGGGAACATGAAGGCAACCGGGCCATCAGGAAAGGAGACTGGAAGATGGTTTCAAGATATGATTATGAACCGAAAGTTGAAACTCCCTGGGAGCTATATGATCTGGCAGCCGATAGATCTGAGATGCATGACCTCAGCCAGGAAAAACCGGAATTACTCGAAGAAATGATCCAGTTGTATAATGAAATGGCCAGAAAAGCAGAAGTTACACCTTGGCCAGAGGTTATAGAAATAAGGGCAAATCGGTGAACGGGGATCGGTGAACGGTGAACAGAGGGTATGAGATTTGAGAGGGAGCATGGTCAGAATTGCTACTGTCTACTGTCTACTGTCTGCTTCCCTCCCCACACCCACACCAACGAAGAACGATGAACCATGAACCAATTTAACACAGATATGAAACATGCACATTTCTTAATAGCCAGCCTCTTTCTATTTACGGCAATCTCATGTGATATTGTAACCCACACGGAGCAATTCTCCAGTTATTGGGACAAACAACCCGACAGGTATTGGATCGGACCAGAATATTGGGCGAACAGACTGCAAGACTGGCAGATACATAATGGCAGGCTGGAATGTATCAATGGCAAAGAACCATTAAGAACAGTGCATTTAATTGATCAGTGCCTGGTGGATAAACCGGGAGATCTGGAAATGAATATAACATTTGGCAAGATCCCAGGTTCAAATATTCTTTCAGAAAAAGACTGGACCGGTTTTTTAATCGGAGCTGGTGATCTGTCAATGGACTACCGGAGACGTTCCATTATTCATAGAAATCACGGTAATAGCGGAGGACTCATCGCTGCATTGAATGGTAAAGGTCATTTTATTTTTATCGATAATGCCACTGGTGATCCGATTGAGCCTCTTCTGGTATCAGGACAGCCCGTCCCCATTCGGAATGATCAATCGGTGGAAATTCAGCTCGAATTGACCCCTAAAGGCGATCATTACCATCTGATCGTATCAGCATTCCTGACCGGACAGAAAGAGCAATCTTATTCAGCAGAAATGGAAATTGCGGATCCGGAAATACTAACCGGCAATATAGCACTGGTTGCTAATGGTGGTGCAAACAAAAATGGACACTCATTCTGGTATACCGGATGGAACATCAAAGGATCAAAGATCAAAACCATTCCGGATCAAAAATTTGGACCTGTGATGGGGGTTTTATATACCATCAGCGACGATATTATGAAATTAACTGCACAATTCCCTCCCATCAGTCAGGCCGATCAGCGTGAAACCTATCTGGAGATTATGGATAAGGAATCCGGGAAATGGACCGTAGCAGGGACATCGCAGATCATCGAACCAGGATTTACTGCTCATTTCAGAATTGATCCATGGGATTCAGAGGTATCTCATGATTACCGGGTAAAGTATCAGGTAATCAACAATAAGGGATCTTTAGAGGATTTTTACTATTACGGTCTTATTGTCAATGATCCGATAGAAAAGGAGGAGATCGTGGTTGCCGCCTTTACAGGAAACAGCAACAGCGGCCACATGGGCGATGGCCTGTTCGATTTTAAGAACTACCTCTGGTTTCCTCATGAAGACCTGACCAGTTATGTGGCTAAACATCATCCCGACCTGTTGGTATATACCGGAGATAATGTATATGAAGGGCGCCCTACGCCTCCTGATTTCAGCTCACCACAAAACACACACCTGGATTACCTTTACAAATGGTATATGTTCTGCTGGGCTCATAGTGCGCTGACAAAGAATATTCCCGCTGTGGTTATTCCCGATGACCACGATGTTTATCACGGCAACATTTGGGGAGATGGCGGGGCAAAAGCTAAACCATGGCCGGCACCCGGAGAATTTCCGGATCATTACAAAGGTTTTGAAGGTCACTGGCAGCAGGACCAGGGAGGTTATAAACTCTCTCCTGAACTGGTTAATATGATAGAGAGAACACAGACCAGCAACCTGCCAGATCCTTATGATCCAACCCCGGTAAAGCAGAACATTGGTGTATATTATTGCAACCTGAACTATGGACGGATCAGTTTTGCAGTGCTCGAAGACCGGAAATTTAAATCAGCCCCTTCTGTGGCGTTACCAGGAAAGAAGGTGGTGAACGGATTTTCTTTGATTGAAGGAATTGACGGCAGAAGGCTTGATAATCCAGAAGCTAAATTACTGGGTGACAGGCAATTGAGATTTCTTGATGACTGGTCCGCAGACTGGAGGAATGTGGACATGAAGGTAGCTATTTCCCAGACCATTTTTGCTAATTTATCCTCCTTCCCGGATACTTTTAAGATAGATAATGGAACACCAAGGCTTCCTCCACTTCCCTGGGGGGTCATTCCTAAAGATTATCGAAAAGCCAAGGACATGGATTCCAATGGCTGGCCACAAACAGGCAGAAACAAAGCCCTTAAGGTGATCCGTAAAGGATTTGCCTTTATGATCGGCGGCGACCAGCACCTGGGAAGCATTATTCATCATGGGGTAGATGAATGGGAAGATGCAGGATATTCCTTATGCGTACCCTCCATAGCAAACCTCTGGCCCCGCAGGTGGTTCCCTCCCGAACCTGGAGAAAATCACCAGGAAGGATTGCCCCTGTATACTGGAAGATACTTTGATGGACTGGGAAACAGGGTTACCGTATGGGCTGTATCCAATCCTTACATATCAGGTATTGAGCCTACACTCCTGCATGATCGCGCTCCCGGATACGGGATAGTAAAATTCAATAAGAAAGCACAGCTGATAACCATCGAATGCTGGCCAAGACACTCTGATCCTGAATCATTTGAAGCTGAACAATACCCGGGCTGGCCAATGACCATTTCAATGCAAGACAACTATAAGCGGGAAGCGAAAGCCTGGTTACCGGTTATCAGGACTTCAGGACTGGATTATCCCCCTGTTGTACAGGTCATTGATGAATCTACACGGGAGATTATTTATACCCTTAGAATCCGGGATTATTCTTATCAGCCTAAGGTATTCAAACCAGGAAGGTATACAGTAAAGATAGGTGAACCTGGTACTCCGGCTATGAAGGAGATTAACGGAATATCATCCTCCCCGGCTCAGGATCAGGAAGAAATCGTTGTTGAATTCTAAAAGCTGAGTCATCCCGAACTTGATTCGGGATCTGATTATCTATATATTACAGATCCTGAAACGAGCTCAGGATGACTTATTC
>JADHVS010000159.1 GCA_016783865.1 Bacteroidales bacterium | reverse complement strand
AAAGCTTGCTTTTATAAGGACTGGTGCTGAATAAAAAGCAGAGCGTAGCGGTCTGGAATTTGTATTGTGTAGTCCCCTAAAACGGATCATGACCCGCCAGCTGGCGGGGAGTAATCCTACATCGCCCACAACAACAAAAAGGCTGGCTGCCAAATGGCAGCCAGTTTTTTTTTTGCGAAGAGAGCGCTGAAAACTTGTTTTCATAAGCGATTCTGAGCAAAAAAGGCTGAAGAATGAAGCCTTTTTGTCTTTGTGAAGGCACCTCGTGAAGGATCGCGAGTCCGCATTAGGCGGACGAGCACTCCTACATCGCCCACTAATTGATAATCAGTGAGTTGCATTAATTTGCATCTCCCTGTTTTCTTGATATAGTATACAGTTTGGAATACAAAAATGAAGCCCGGTCATTGTGCCGGTTTTTTTTGTATCTTAAAAGAAAATGGATTTAGAGAAGGAAAAACCAGTGGTTTCTTAGCGAATCAATGAAAAATACCCCCTTTTGTAATTAATAAAAAAATTGAATTCTTTCAGAAATCCCTCTACGCCAAGTAATACAGCAGGTGAATTAGGCATACAATAAATTGGTTTATTGTCAATTTTATGAATCACTTTTTTAAAGTCTTGAGGATGTAAAATTTCTATTGTGACAGCATAAGCTTTAGCAAGGGTTATACCATTTCCCGTATCAATCTCTTTTGGATCGTCTTTTGTTGCATCAAGCCCCAAAGTAAGTGCCATATCTTCAGGTAGAGAACACGCTGAAGCACCTGTGTCAATAACTCCATGCCATCTAATAACCTTTGTGCTGTCTTTTGGATTAACTACACGAATAGGTAAGACTATAATGTTCGGATCAGCCGGATGGTATTGAATGGGACAGTCGCGAATAGGCATTTTAATACATGCAGATGACTCCCTCTTTGGGAATGTAATTTATTACGGGTTCCTTTATGCCTTGTTTTGTAGCTTCCTTATAAACTTTTGAAAGTTCAGTTCCGGAAGCAACAATCGTAGTGCTTTCAAAGGAGTCGGTTGCAACATATTTGCCTCCAAACTCTTTTCTGTCAATATTATGAGCTTCCATGATTATGATTTTTGGTTAGTAATACGTTATAATCGGTTTTTTGTTGCTAATGAAATTACAAAAAAAATGTGAATTGCAAGTTTTTCTGCGTTTTTCATCAATTATTATGCAAATATAAACTAGTTCCCCGATATTTCCCCTATTTCTGCATTAAGTAATAAACTTAATGCCATGACAAACAAATATTCAAAAGAGGTAAACCAGCTTATCAAGATAATGGAAGCCTGGGACCGGAATAAAAGAATCAGGGACTTTTATCAAAGGAAGTGAAAGAGATTAAAGATTTATCCTATGTATTTAGAAAAATAGCCCGGTTACAATGAGTCCATTTTTTATTAGCCCCCTAAATAGTTGGACAGAAAAAGTAAAAACAGATTAGGAGAATGTTCAACTTAAAAAGTAATTTAGGGACTATGTGGAAAAACCAGTTGCCTTGACCACCTGTGGCGGGAGTAGATTGACTATCACGGAGAGGAGTTAAATGCTCCTTATTAAGGTAAGTATACCAATTGTAATCTAACCGGCGTGGTCACAACGTCCGGCTTTTGCACTGGTGCCCGGCCTGCTGGACTGTTTGCTGATCCTTGAGGTAAACCGTACTGGTCTCCATGCCGCCCGCCTCAGAAAATTTGAAAGAAGCAGGGGATTAGATACCGGGTTTCTCATTATGTATATGCTAACAGGATAAATAACAGAATCAGGTGAAAAGTATCAAGGCAGCGATCATGATTGCCGCAATGACCAGGCTGATCACCAGGGCAATCGTGTTACCCCGTTGCTGTATGTTGGCATTGTTCTTCATAACTTTTTATGGTTTCTTCCTGAACGATAATCAGGGGATCATACGTTATTAAGACGCAGGAAATATTTAATGTAACTGGTTTAGGAACAATAAATTTTCAGGAACGAAAAAACCAGTTGAACTTTTGGGAATCAAGAAAAACACTCTTATTTTTGCACGCTCTTTTCAGTTTTCAGGGCAATTAAATCAGCTGGCTCAGAGCATCTGGCCTGTAAATGCAATTGAGCATCCTTTTCGATGTCCAATATAGCACAGCCAGCACCGGTACAAGCTTCCCGATACTCGGTAAATTGTTATTTATAATAATTTATAACCTCTTCCGGGCTGTTCCTGGGGGTTGCTGCGGTGATTGCATCTACACTTTTATCAACATTACCAATCCTAAGGACCACCACAGCCTTATAGCCTGACGGGATTTGAAAACGCTCTTTATCTGCATTGATATTTCCGGCAGGACTGCCGTAAATGCGTGCACCAAGGCCAAGTCCATGAACCGCTATAAACATGCTTTCCGCGGCAAGGCCGCAATCAAAATCGGGTGTTGTCCCGCTTTCTGATTCCAATCCTGAAATAACAACCAGAACATTGCCGGGAACCACATTATTGATGATTTCCTTCATGACGGAATCATTCCTGATCACTGTGAATTTCCAGGGCTGTTTGTTCCTGGCGCTGGGAGCTTTAATCCCGCATCTCAGAATCAAATCGAGTTGCTGATCCGTTACAGGTTCTGATGAGTATGTCCTTTCTGAGTATGCCATAAGCAGTGTATTGGCAACACAATTGCCACTTGTCTGGCTGTACAATTCGGAGGAAATACAAATTATAATTACAATGAAGGCAAGTTTTGTTTTCATGGTTAATCCTGTTTAAAAGATTTGTTACAAATACTACCTAAAAGTTAACAAAATATTTCATTATCCACATGTATGCCCTTGGGATCAAGAATTGGAATCCGGTATCGCCCACTTTGATAGAGAAGGAGTTAGGTCTTAAGTGTAAAAGCCGGACTTACTGACCATAATGGGCCGGCCATATAAATACTAACATATATAGCTGATCAACAGGCGATTAACTCTTCCTAATGGTGATCAATATGATCCGGCAAACTTTGGTCAAGGTCACCGGCTTTTCCGGTAATCTTCAGAATGGAAAGTTTAAGCCTGGACTTGTGCCGGATTTTCTAAAAGTAACAGGAAAATTCTTCAGGAATTAAGTATTTGCAAATCAAGTTGTTTGCCTAAAACATTATTGCTATTGTCGTTATTACCGCAACCCATAACATCCCTGCTGATGCTCCGATTTTAAAACCAACTGCACTTTTTGCTTTAAAAAGCATGAACAGGCCGGCAATTAAAACTGGAAGAAGAGCTAAGGGTAGCAAGGGTCTGCCAAAAAGTAAAAAGAATCCAATGATACTGGTTGATCCGTCGATGGCAAGCAGAGTATAAATTAATGATATGAGCAAAACTAATCCAATAAATACAATCCTGTCTTCCCTGTTCATTGCAAAAAGTATTGGTGGTGAATAATACTTTAAAGTTATATATTTTTTCCTGAAATATTAATTTACAGCGAAATTATAGAGGGTAAATTGAAGCTCCCCGCTGCAAGCGGCGGGGAAAAGAGCTCCTGAGTTCGGCGTAGCCAATATTCGATCCTTTATTATTATTTATTTTGCGCTTTTCTTATAATACCGCACATAATCGATTTCAAAGGTTAACGGCAGAAGGCTGGTATCAACACCCTCCTGTCCACCCCAGGTTCCTCCACAGGCAAGATTCAACACCAGGTAATGCGGCTTGTCAAAAGGCCATGTATCATTGTTTCCTGCCCCATCATTCTGATATGAGAAATAAAGGGAATCATCATAGAAGAAATCCATCCGGCCTTCATACCACTCCAGTGCATAAATATGGAAACCGGTCCAGGGACTAACGACCTCTATCGTATTCCCCTTATTTGTCCCCAGCACATGGTTATATGCCTTCGTGTGGATGTTGGCATGGATCTTAAGGGGATCAAAACCCACATGCTCCATGATATCAATCTCACCACAGGCAGGCCATTTTACGTCCTGCCTGCTTGTTCCCAGTAACCAGATTGCAGGCCACGAACCTAAAGCCGAAGGTATTTTAGCGTAGACTTCAATACGTCCATACAGGAAATCCATCTTCCCGAACGTATTGATTGAGCCGGATGTAATGGAGTCCCCGTTTTCAAGAATGGCCCGGATTACACAGCATCCGCTGTCAACCTGGACGTTACGGATCTGGTCTGTGTAATACTGTAATTCCTTGTTCCTTACATATCCCGTTTCATATTCCCAGATTGTCTCCAGTGGCTTTCCGGCATAATCAAATTCCTCTGACCAGACCAGTTCATATTCACCGCTTTCTTTGCATCCGGGAGATATCAGCAGGAGGATTAATAATGAAACTGTTACCTGAAAAATTAATCGCGTTTGGTTTTTCATAAGACAGAGGTTATTAAGAATTAAAATAAAGATATCAAATATTGACTTTCCTCGCAGCAAGCTGCGAGGAATCATCGATCCTTTATATAAATTTTTAATTGCGCTCGCTAACCCCGCAGCAAGCTACGGGGAATGCGCTCGCAGGATTGAAGCTCCTCGGAGCAGAGCTCCGAGGAATCTTCGATCCTTTGTATTTATTTTTTATTGTGCTCGCTAACCCCGCAGCAAGCTACGGGGAATGCGCTCGCAGGATTCAATTAATTGGCTCGTTGAACCTGTGAAAGGAGCTGTGTTAGTGTAGCTATTGATTTGAAATCCGGATCAATCCGTTTTAGCTCATTTAAAATATATGCGGCCTGCTGAAACTCATTTAAGGATATATTAAGAAGTACTAAACTTGCTAAGAATTCAGGATCAAAAGAAAATTCACCGTATACCCTGTTCAGGTGATACAATGCCTTTCGATGGTTTCCCATCTTCATACAGGTCTCACCAAGGTACCTGTGAGCCATGTGTGAGTCATATATTTTTAATGAACCTTCAAGCGTTGATAAGGCTTCCGGAAGCTTGCCTTCCGATATCATCTGCCTTGCGGCATTTATATGATCTCTCGTTTTATAAGGAATGTATTGATCGTATGTATATCTCTTTGGGGGGACCTTAAGGTATTGAGTGGCATTATATTTCTGAAGCTGCTGAGCAGTTGCCAGGGCATGGTCTTCCTGATTTCCATACATGCTGGAAACGTATACTTTGCCAAGCGCCTTTATTTGTTCATCGTATTGTGATGTGGTTTTGAACGCTTCTTCAAAACTTTTTATGGCATCGATATAGTCACCTTTGATTAAATAAATCTCTCCCATCCTGTAGCTGGCAAAAAACGATTGCTCATACTCCAGCGATTTTTTATAATATTTTAGTGCGAGGGGCAGATCACCAAGATTAATTAGCGACGAGGCGGCATCACGATAATTCACTGCGAGGTATGGATTTGTTCGCAGCATAGCCTCATATTCTTGATATGCAGCGTAATGGTTTCCCTTTGCTTCATATTCTTTTGCCAGTTCCAGCCTGAGATCATCAAGGAATTGTTCCGGGTCTTTAAAGGCAGTAAATGCTATGGAGTCCGGTTTTGATCCCGGGTGATAAGCCGAACGGTAATCAGCGTAACCAGCATCGACCGGCACAAATGGCCAGTTGTTTGTTAAATTTGCTATCCGATGATGAGCTATTAAGCTGTCCAGTGCAGTATATCCCCAATTTATTTTGTAATATTCCGGGGGATAGTATTGATTCTCATCTGCCTCTCCGAGGATACCGGATTTTAAAATTTCTGAATAGAATGCATCTGCCATCAAAAAACTGCCATCAATATTCGGATGCACATGCTCTGTCACTAAACTATTTCCGATTATGTTGTGTGGTGACCTGGCCTGAAAATAATCTAACATAGGAACATAGTATGTCTCATATTTTCTGGCAAGCTCAAGAATGATCTGATTAAGATCCTCACTGGCTCTGAAACGAACGCCATCCATATCTTTTGCTTCATAATAAAACTGCCGGGCTAGTCCATAATCAGCATTCTCACAGGCATCTTCAGCCCTGACATAAGCATTCCAGGCTTCATCTCCTGAACCGGTCGAAAGGTAACTTAATGGTTTTATATCTTTTACATTGCTAATGACCTCGCTAAAAAAGACGGGAACCTTTTTATCATTGAATTTTTTAATCAGGTCCCCCATGTTTTGTTTGTACCTTTTCATGGCCACCATATAGTCATCGCTATCGTAAGGGATATTTTTATTGGCAACGATTCGTTTCATCAGAGTGCCATGAACCTGTTCCGATTTGCCCGATCCTATTTTCCGGATGGTGGAATTTGTTATATTCCTGATGAGCTGATAGAACCGGAGATCCATTAAGAATAAGTGAAACCTGGTGAGTTCCCGGTTTCTGCTCATCCTTTCATTCGAGCCTACCCCGAATGCACCGTAGAACTCGTTGTGTCCTGCATACAACAATATCGCATCAGGATCATATTTAATTATTTCGCCGGCATAATCCAGGAGAGTAAAACTATTGATTGCAGTGATGGCTGTGTTTACCACTTCAATGTGCTTGTCAGGATAGGTATCCTCCAGCCGTTTATGCAGAATCCGCGAGAACATCAGGTTATACCCAAATGGAAATCCTTTTACTGTTGAGCTGCCCATTACAAAAATTCGAAATGTCCCTTCCGGTTTCTTTTTAAGGAAAATATCATTAGCCGGTGAGTCATATTCAAATTCCTGAAAATATTTTTTGCCCACATTTGGATTAACTATTAAATATTGCTCATAACCGTCCTTCGGATTCGTAATAAACAGGTCCAGGTTATCACCATAGGATAAAAGCCTCAAGACACCTTCAAGCAGCAATAAAATGAGTACAGGCAAACTCATCGAAATAATCTTGAAGAGGAGTTCCCGGGATCTGTTTTTTTCTCTCTTTGAAGGATCGGGGTTATTCATCGCCAGAATATCGATTTAGGAATTGAAACATAAGAATTTTATTTCTTATTCCAAAGTGTTAGATCTCTTTTAAAGTTGATGTTGCGAACTTCCCGGGCACCATACCTTTAATTGCCTGCAAGAAAACCGGAGTCTACGTCATCCCGAACTTGTTTCAGGATCTCTAACATATTGATTATGAGATGCTGAACTAAATTCAGCATGACGAAGTCTTTCAGAAAGCAAGAGTTTTCTTGCAGGCTAATTAGAAAAAATCGGATCTTAGCTAAACTGAAAGCATATGAAAAAGTAAAAGATAAAAGGATTTCAAGGGGTAAGGCATTCAATTGTAAATAATTTCATAATTTTGAACAAATCCACATTCCATCCATCATGAAAAAATTATCCTGCTTCTTATTACCGGTATTATTATTTCTCTCAGGATGCGGTGGCAGCCGCCATATATACTTTAACGCGCAGGTCCCGGCTCCATACAGCATCCCGCATAGCATCAAATCGCTGGCCATCATCGACCGTTCTATCCCGGAGAATGAAGAATTAAATATCCTGGAGGGCATCCTTACAGGGGAAGGGATCAAACAGGATAAGCTGGCAACCCAGATCGTGATCGATGGTCTGAATCAAAGCCTTCAGAACTCTACACGTTATAATGTGATACGTACCACCGAAAAAATGAAGGGATCAGGCTCAGGCAGTACTTTCCCGGATCCGCTCGACTGGAACAAAGTCACGGAATTATGTAAAAAATATGAAGTGGATGCCCTGGTTTCGCTGGAGACGTATGATTCTGACTTCATCGTCACCAATGGTACAAGAAAAAAAGGAGAACAGGGTATAGAGATCTATGCCCGCGGTGTGGCCACCGTAAAATGTGGCTTCCGGCTCTATTATCCGGTTAACAGGGACATTATGGACCAGTACCATTTTTCCCACGCAGAACAATGGGAAACCGGGGGCAATTCAATTATTGCCGCGATTGGTGCCCTTCTTAACAAAGATGCTGCCATCCAGAAGGCCAGCTTCGCAGCAGGTATAGTCTATGGAGAAAGGATCACACCCTCCTGGGTGCGGATCAACCGTGACTATTTCAGGAAATCCAAAGGGGATGCATTCCTGGCTGAGGGGGCCCGGATGATGGAAGTGAACGACTGGGACAGGGCCATTGAAGCACTTGAAAAGGCATTGGAAACAGGACATATTAAAACAAAGGGCAGAGCCGCCCATAACCTGGCCGTCGTATACGAGATCCTGGGAAACCTGGAAGAAGCCAAAAAATGGGCTTCCGATGCCTGGGGCCGTTTCGGAAACCGTAAATCGAGGGATTATGGATATCTCCTCACCAGGCGGATCAACGAACAACGTGTGCTGGAACAGCAACTGGGAGAATAAGTCCTGATTCCCACTCACTCACTTCCTGGTGCACGGACTTATTTAACTTTTATGGATTCCTTGTTACTCATCCCCCGTCTTCCATTTGAGCAGGATACGTCCGATATTGGTAGCATGACTCTGAATTGTTCGCAGGTGGGTCATTATTTCCAGGTGAGTATCACCTCGTGCTTCGAGTTCAGTTCCAGTATCCCGGAGGCGTTCATAGTGTTGTCTCTCTAAAACAGCCCCCAGACTCCTGTATTTCTTATGCTTTCCCTTCATCCTGCGGGCCTTTTCAAGGTCCATGTCCCGGAAGACTTCAATGGCCCTTGCCAGTTGCTTCTGAACTTTGGTATGGTATTCAATCAATTCCTTTTTACCATCCGCCGAGAATTCAACTTTTTCCCCTATCCACGATTCTGCCTTTTGTTCCAGTAAGTTGGTACAGGTGTCACCAATCTGCTCCAGTTCCTTTACACTGTACATAATCTGAAAAGCCTCATCCGACCTGGCCGATTCAATGCCCTTCCGAATGATCATGGTCAGATATTGATTTACTTCTACTGACAAGAAGTCAACCAATTTCTCTTTCTCCAACACCTCGTTGATCACTGATGCATCTTTCACCAGGAATGGAAGGATTACATCACCAACCATATCCTGGGTAATCTGCGCTATTCTCAATGTTTCCTGCTTGGCAAGGTTTAGTCCGATAGCCGGTGTTTCAATCATATTCTCATCCAGGTAAATTGTTTTGAGCAATTCCCCTTCGGGCAATTCCTTTTCAGGCAATATCCGGTCTATCAGTCCTGCTATAAGGTTGGCCAGGGGAAGGAATATACAGGCCATCATGATGTTAAAAACTGTATGGGCATTGGCAATTTGCCTCGGAACGGATTCAGCCATTGCCTGCATATCACCGGCAGGAAGATCGGATTTTGGTGAGATCTGTGTCACTATATCTGCAAACGTAGGGATCCAGGTTACCAAAATGAGCATTCCTGTAATTGTAATAAATGTATTGGCGAGTGCTACTTTTTTAGCCTCGGTACTGGCTTTGATACTGGAAAGAAAGGCAGTTATGGAGGTCCCGATATTGGATCCCAGCAACAGGGGGATGGCAGCCTCAAGTGTCAGCAATCCCTGCGCGGCCAGAACGATCACGATCCCGATGAAAGCACTGCTGCTCTGAATTAAAGCAGTCAATAAAACTCCCACCAATATTCCTATCAGGGGATTCTCCAGTCTGAGGAGAAGATCGATGAAAGGAGAATACTCACGCAGGGGATACATGGCCTCTGACATGACATACATCCCGAAAAACAGGATCCCGAATCCAAGGATGGACTGTCCGATGTTTTTGTATTTGCGGTTATTGGCAAAATAAAGTAATGAAAAACCAATAGCAATCATAAGGAGGGAATAATCTGTCAGCTTGAAGGCTACCAACTGAGCAGTGACAGTGGTTCCGATATGAGCGCCGAGGAGAATGGCAATAGTCCGTTTGAAACGCATCAATTTTGAGTTGACAAAACCTACCAGCATGACCGATGTGGCACTGCTGCTCTGAATGATCATGGTGACGAAAGTTCCCAGTCCCAGGGCGACGATCCGGTTTTTGGTAAGATTTCCCAGGATAGCCCGCAACTTATCCCCTGCCGCTTTCTTCATTCCTTCACTCATCATATCCATACCCAGGAGGAACAGTCCGAGTCCGCCCAGCAGACCGATTACAAGCATGAAGAACCAGTTGGATTTTTTCGCCTCAAAGGTAAATACCTGGAAATCACGATCAATAGAAGACCTAATCCTTGCAGCCATCTCATAAGTGCCTGATTTACTACCAAGTTGTACCTCGGTAATGGCAATACCATTTGAATCAGACACAGACTCTTCATATAAAACCTGGAAACCTTCGGATTTCTTTGGCTGGTAGAGAATCTTAAAATAAACTGTCTGGCCGGGAACGGGACGCAGCAATGAGTCAAGAACCTGCACTCTTATGGGATTATCAAGCATCTCATTGACCACATCATTCTGGTTGTCACCTGAATTACCCGGTTTTACCAGTTGAAATGATTCAGAGATCCGGATCGAATCCACCCTCTGGCTTGCCCCGTGAATGTATGCAGCAGGCAATCCCAGCAGGAATACGAATAAGATGAAGGTAATTCTGTTCTTCATTCTATTGCTCTTA
>JADHVS010000158.1 GCA_016783865.1 Bacteroidales bacterium | reverse complement strand
CGCCTCATCCAGGATCTCGGGATCCCGAAGCAGGAACTGATCTTTGTTGGCGACACACTGCATGATGCCGAAGTAGCCAGCGAGATCGGCATTGATTGCATCCTGATCCCCAACGGACACCATTCTGAAGAACGGATTCGCTCCGCCGGAGTTCCGGTATTTTTATCGTTACTGGATTTTGTTGCCCAAATTTAAAGGTAAAATCGTATTTCGGGGAAATGAATAGACTTTACAAGATCGATCTTTTCTATCTAATTCCTGGTAGTTTAATTTTTGTTTATATTGTGAGCAGGGCTATTATAGTGGGTGTTACTTATGATGAAGCATGGACCATTATGACTTTTGTTCCTAAAAATATTTGGGGTCTATTTACATATACTCCCTGTAACGCAAATCATCATCTGCTGAATACGATACTCATCAAACTTCTTTATTCTTCAGGAATTCAAACAGTTTTTCTGGCTCGACTTCCAAATCTGCTTTCGGGTTTACTATACCTGATTTTCTCATATAAAACTGCAAAAGAACTATTCCATCCATTTTTTGGATTCGTTTTATTTATCCTATTGATAATCAATCCATTTTTGCTTGACTTTTTCGGTCTGGCCCGGGGCTATGGAATTACCCTTGGATTCCAGATGATGGCATTGTACTATTTTATCCTTTTTTTCCGAAAGGGGTCTGTCCGAGATGGTTTAATATCCCTGGTTTGTGCAAGCTTTTCGGTGTTATTCAATTTCTCAGCGTTAAATTTCTGGGTACCATTATTCATAATAATAATTCTTCTGGCCATAGTCAACAAGGAAATTGTAAACCGTCGTATTTTTTTCATCGGATGTCTAGGTATCACGATCGTTTTATTTGGATTAATCGCAATTCCGATTGGAAAGTTAGCAGGAACGAGCGGATTCAATTATGGTGGGAATCAGAACTTTTATTTTGATACGTTACTCTCCCTGACAAAATATTCATTTTACTCTCCCCGGGTAACTACCGGTATGCTATATGGTTTACCGGTTTTTTGTCTCCTCCTGGTGACAGGTATTGTATACTATTGTTCCAAACAAAAATCTATTGCTCAATTGCAATCACCTCAAACAGGTTTGTTTCTCCTTACATTTTTAGCCATATTGGCACCAATGATTCAACATTGGCTTTTAGGCACTCGGTTCCCTATTGACAGGACCGCCCTGATTTACTATCCATTGTTGATTCTTATTATAGTCATCATGTGTTCTGAGTTACCTCGAAAATTGGGAAAAATAACTGCTTTCGCGCTCCTAATCAGCTTTGTCATTAACTTTTCCATGAAAGCTAATTTCTACAAAACCGCTCTCTGGTATTTTGATGCACATACTCCTGAGTTAATGGAATATTTTACTGAACTGGGGGAAAAGTCTGACCGGATTGTTACACTGGATTTCTCCTGGCCTTTTCAGAGTGGGATAGCTTATTATACGACGGTCAACAACTATCCCTATATTAAAATTGTTAAAGATTTTAATAACAGAGAAGAGATTAACGATACCGCCGACTATTACATTTACTTAAATTCATCTCTTGAAAAAGTTGGATATGATGCCAGTGATCAAAAAATTCTGTTATTAGACCGTGATACATTACTTTTTTTTAAAGATGAGGGAGTTGTAGTTTTCCATATTACCAAACCTCGACCCATAAGTGATTGATTTTATGAAGAAATTCTATTTCATACCAAGGTTTTTTATTTTTCTCTTTTTTTCTATTCTTCCTTTTTGGTGCTTTTCACAGGGAGTGAAGGGGAAGGATGCGAGGAGGCACACGATTCGAATTACGAAGGACGATGTACGATTTACGAATAAAGGGAGTCAGGGGACGAAGGAGGAAGGAGGAAGGGGTGGCGACTTGATTCTGATGGTTGGGAAGGAACCATTGAGTCCGGTGGATACTGAGCTTGTGGCTGCTATGGATTTTGTTCGGTCCCTGGAACGTTATTCGGTGGAATACAGCACATTTAAGGAGTTTAAAAAGCATCCAACGCTGTTGCAGGATGCAGTAGTCGTGTGGTTCCACCGGCCAGATACCTCAGATTTCTCGCCGAAAGAGTCTGATCGCAAAGTGATTAATTTGCTTCAGGCGTACCTTGAACAGGGCGGAAACATCCTGTTGACACTGGATGCCTTCCGGTACCTGAACCTGCTGGAGGTAGAGAGCATACATCCCTCCGTAAGGTCAAAATCATCGGTGGATGAGGGATATGGACGGAAACTGGGGTTCCATGCTTTCAGGGAACATCCAGTATTTGCAGGTCTGCACGGAGGTTCATACATCTACAAACCTACTCAGGATCTTACGGTCAGGGTCAACGGCTTCTTCGGGGACACCATCCCCGAGATGGGAAAGGTAGTAGCCATTGACTGGGATTACATTTTCTTTCGTGAGAGCTCTAAACTGATTGTGGAGTATGAGGTTGGCAGGGGCAAAGTGCTTGCAGTCGGAGCTTATACTCACTATGCAGCTCCCAACGAAAACCGGATGCATCTCGAAGCTTTTTCAACCAACGTCCTGGATTACCTCACCGGGAAGCTGGTGGACGAACCGGCATATTACTGGAATTACTCCTCCCCTTCCGTGGTTCCCTGTCCAGAGAAGGAGCAGAACCGGGATATCCTGTTTGCCGCAATCCCGGCTGCTACCCATTGGGAAATCACTTCTGATCCCCTCGCCTTCCCGCTTCATCCGGCCACAAACAGCTATTGCGAAGCAGCCGGCGAGCGGATCCTGATCATGGGGCAGGAAAAGGGAGGCATCGAAGAGATCTGGTCCCACCCCTTTATGGCCCTGCGCGATTTTAAATCAGGCATCCGGAGTCCGGCATCCGACAGCATTACATGGCTGACGAATCTCACACCAGATATAGAAATCCGTCCCGATGGCTTCATCCGTCATTATCAGATCGGTAACGGCGAGCTGGATGAACTGGTTGCAACCGATCCCTCCCTCCCCTGTGGTGTTGTTCATTATACCTGGAAAGGGAGCGGGACAGTGGAACTATCGGTTCGTTTTCGAACAAACCTTCGCCTGATGTGGCCTTATCCGGCCAACGCCATCAGTTCCATCTGTTATGGTTGGGATGCTGACTACCAGGCATTTACTTTCACGGACAAATCCGGGGATCTGGCCGTGGTGGTGGGTGGGAACAAAGTTCCCGACTACCATTATGAAAAGCAAGGAGATGGATTTATTGCGGATGCCGGAGCACGTTATTCGCTGGATCCCGGCGAATCCCTCGATATCGTTATGGTGGCTGGAAATGATGGTTCTGAAGAGATGCTGAACCAATTCGACAGGGCTATCCGGGATCCCTGGAAGATCTTTCTCAGGGCTCAGCAACAGGTGGATACTCTTCTCCAGAAGAGTTTAATGGTTACCACCCCCGACTCCAACTTCAATGCCGGATACCGGTGGGCGCTGCTGGGAACCGACCGGTTTTTTGTCACCACACCCGGCATGGGCTCTGCCCTGGTTGCCGGATATGGAACCACCCGCAGGGGTTGGGATGGGGCTCAGGAGGTAAGCGGCCGGCCCGGGTATGCCTGGTACTTCGGCCGCGATGGCCAGTGGAGTGGATTTGCACTGCTGGACTATGGCGATTTCGAAAAGGTGAAAAAGAACCTGGAATTCTTTCTGAAGTACCAGGATCTTAGCGGAAAGATCTTTCATGAAGCAACCACTTCCGGCATCATCCATTACGATGCATCCGATGCCACTCCCCTGTTTATCGTTCTGGCCGGGAAGTATTTGCGTCATTCAGGGGATACGGCTTTCCTGAGAAAGAACTGGAAGGGCACTAAACAGGCAATCGATTTTTGCTTTTCCACCGACACCGACGGGGATCATCTCATCGAAAATACCAGCGTAGGTCATGGTTGGGTGGAAGGCGGAAACCTCTATGGCTCACACTCCTCATTTTACCTGACCGGTTGCTGGGCGGCCGCGCTTGAAGAAGCTGTAACGATGGCTGATATCATGCAGGATCCTGATTCTGAACTGTATAAGCAGGAGCTCCTGACCGTGAAAGGGCTGATCGAACAAACGTTCTGGAATCCCCGGGATCGCTTTTACGCCTATGGCCTGAACCGAAACGGATCCCGCCGAACCGATCCCACGATCCTCCCGGCTGTTCCCGCCTATTTTGGCGTAACCGAAAGATATAAAATGCGGTATCTCCTTGACCAGTATGCCTCCAATGCCTTCTCCACGAACTGGGGGACACGTATCATCCGGGAGGACAGCCCCATGTTCAAGCCTACCGGCTATCATTACGGCAGTGTGTGGCCTCTGTTTACCGGTTGGACAGCGTTGGCAGAGTACAGGTATGGAAATTACATCCAGGGATTTAGCCACATCATGAACAACCTGAATGTTTACAGGAACTGGGGCCTTGGATTTGTGGAAGAGGTGCTGAATGGGGAGGAATATCAACCTTCCGGCGTTTGTCCGCACCAGTGCTGGTCCGAGACCATGGTGCTGCAGCCGGTGATTGAAGGAATGCTTGGGCTGGATGTATTTGCCCACCGGAACACCCTCAGGCTCTCTCCCCGGTTGCCTGCAAACTGGGATTCATTGAAGGTTCAGCACATCCGGATCGGTGACCAACACCTTGCCATGCAGTTTCTCCGGGACTCCTCATCTATGCGCTGGGAGTTTTCGACCGATAAACCGTGCCCCTTCACACTGGAGTTTATGCCCGTTCTCCCTCCCGGGACAAGGGTACAACGCATATCGGTCAACGGTGAGGAGCATCCATTTGCGACCTTCACTACCTCCCGGTTTATCACCCTGCAACTAACCGTTCCTGTTTCAGACCTTTCAGTTATTGAACTTGCCTATCAGGATGGGATCTCTGCACTTCCGTTAATTCCCACACCAGCTCCCGGCGACCGTGCCGAAGGGATGCGAATCATCGATGCACAACTGAAGGGGGATTCCTATCTCATTGATCTCGAGGGATTAGCCGGAACTTCTGATACCCTAGCTGTATGGAGTTTCCTGCCTGTTGAAGAGGTCATATCGGGAGATTTGATCAGCCGGAAAGGTCGTATAACTAAGATTTTAGTTGATTTTGAAGCAGGGGAGATGAAATACGCTCGAACAACTGTTAATGTATCCGTCACCAAGAAGACTGGCTTTTGACCATTGACTTTATGAACATCTCCTCATTCCAGGTTTTCATTATTTGTATTGCGTCCGGGAGTATCATAACCAGTATTGTTTTTCAGGCTTTGAAGAAAACAAGTTTTTCTTTGATGTTGCTTCTGTCGGGCACCTTTGCGTTATTTCTTATGGCCGCGTCGCTTGATCCCTTTCTCAACCTTTGGGATGAACGGTTTCATGCCCTGGTGGCGAAGAACCTCCTTAATCATCCCCTGCTCCCAACCCTGTATGATGACCCAGTAGTCTCGATGGCTTATGACCGGTGGGACCGGGCTGTCATCTGGTTGCATAAACAACCGCTGTTCTTATGGCAAATTGCCCTGAGTTTTAAGTTATTCGGCGTATCGGAGTTTTCGCTTCGTCTTCCCAGCGTGTTGATGAGTACAGGGCTCGTTTTTTTCGCCTACCGTATTGGGTATCGTATTTTAAATCAACGAACAGGATATATAGCCGGATTGTTGGTAGCGACCTCTTACCACCTGATTGAACTGGTGAGCGGAAGGGCCGAGGTGGATCACAACGATGTGGCATTTCTTTTTTATGTGACCGGGAGTATCTGGGCGTGGATTGAATACATCTCTTCAGGGAAACGATACTGGATCATCCTGATCGGACTCTTTTCGGGATGTGCCATCCTGTGTAAATGGTTGGTGGGACTTCTGGTATATGCGGGATGGGGCATGTATAACATATTGGTCTTCAGGCAAAGAATTGACAAATACCTGGGTATTGGTCTTGCCCTACTTATTACTTTGGCCATTGTCCTGCCCTGGCAGATTTTGATCTTCAACTGGTATCCGGCAGAAGCCACAGAGACCCTGCGATATAACACGCTCCATTTAACTACGGTCATCGAAGGACACGGAGGAGGATTCTGGTATTACGTTGAGCATTTTGGTAATCTTTTCGGTTCTGTAGCTACATACCTGATTCTTCCATCCATTCTGGTATTCATCCTTAGGATTCAAAACAGGTCACTGGGAATCGCTTTCCTGTCAATGCCCCTCCTGGTCTACCTGTTTTTTTCAATTGCCTCCACTAAAATGCCCAGTTATCCGTTTGTGGTTGCCGTACCGGTTTTTATTGCACTGGCATCAGCATTTGATACCGGATTGGAATATTTAAAGCGATTACCTGTTCCTGCATGGATTTTCGGTCTTTTGGCAGGAATCCTACTTGCCGTTACAGGATATCTGAATCTACAACCAAAACGAATCGTCGAAACCCATGCCATCAATTATCCTTCAAACCATTACAGCCCTGTTTTAATGGATAATAAAGAGATTTATCTGGAGTTAAAGAACACATTACCTGATCATTCAGTCATTTTCAACGTCAAAGGACGGCACTACGTGGAGTGTATGTTTTATACCGGTTTCCCATCCTATTCATTGATCCCTACCCAGGTCCAGGTAGATGAGCTTAACGCGAAAGGCAGGACCCTGGCCATTTTCCTGCCCACAAATCAGAAACTGCCTGATTATCTTCTCTCAAGGGAAGATATTATCTACATTGACCAGGAAGTAAAAGGATGGGATTGAGGAAGGCAGAGTATGTCAATCCATCACACACCGCACCGAAAACGCATTCGCCCGGTAACTGGGATAATAGGACACCGAGTAGTTGTACTCATTCAATCCGTGACTCCATGCCTTCCAGGGGCCATGAGCCGTGGAGCTCCAAAACATCGCAGCGAAATCGATGAAGTTCCACTCCCGGTTGAAGTGCTCCACGCCGGATAAGACCGCATTGAATCCCGAAAATCCGGAATAAAGCAAAGGTCTTCCGGCAAACGCGTTTCCCTGGTAGACGGCAAATAACTGGTTCCAGTCGCCTTCTGACGGGACATGCCAGCCCGGGGGACAGAGGCCCTGGATCTCTTCCATATCTTCGTACAGCATCAATTCATCCCACTGATAGTAGGCAGTATGCAGTTGGCAGTTGGCAGCCAGGTCGTTGTAACAATACTTTTCAGGGAGACAATTATCTCTTTGATGTGTTGACGACAAGACCATTGTTCCGTAATTCAGGTTCGCTGCCATCCAGCATTGGGAACCGATTTGAACGGTTGGATAGGATGTGCTGTCGCGGATATCTACCAATGTATCTCCGCACGAAAACGGCATGGCCGATCTTACATCCAATATCCTATATCTTACATCTGAACACAAAGCGAAATTTGTATAGGTATACGCAATTGTATGCGCCCCAACTCCCGCCATAGCCGGATTGAAATACCCGGTGATCGGATCCACTCCCGGCCCCGTATAGGTTCCTCCCAGCGGGATCCCTCCCTTTAGTTTAAACGGCTGGGCATTGAGGGTGGTGAGGGTATCAAAACAAATGGAAAATGAAACATCCGGCTGTTCCCCCACCGACATGGTGATGGAATTGGAGGTGGCCGGATTGTTGGATGTACAGGATTCACTGGAGGTAAGGATGCAGGATACCTGATCGCCGGATGCCGGATAATAGGTAAAAATGGGATTATTCGTTCCTGTATCTATTCCATTGACCTGCCACTGATAGACCGGTGTAGAGCCGCCATTAATGGCGGCTCCCGTAAATGTGACCGGGGTTCCTTCGCACACCGGATTGCCGGAAGCCGAGATAGTAATGGCAACAGGCAATAACGGATTTACAAACAGGATGATCGTATCACTGGTTGCGGGATTGTTCGTGGTACAGGTGGTATTGGATGAGGTCAGAATACAATAAACCTGGTCACCGTTCTCGGGGATATAAGTAAATACCGGGTTGTTGGTTCCTGTATCCATTCCGTTGACTTTCCACTGGAATGTAGGATTTGTCCCACCGTTCACAGGAGTTGCGGTGAAGGTAACCGGTGTTCCCGCACAGACATTGTTCGTGGATGCTGCAATGGATACGTCCACCGGAAAAGCAGGATTCACGGTAACCAGGTAATTTGCCGTATCTCCTATGCAACTACCTACATGAGGAGTGATATGATAGCTGACCACTCCGGGGGTTGGACCGGGATTCATCAATACCTGGTTGATCATCAACCCCGAATCTGACGAAGCCCCTGTCACCGTTCCGGAAAGTACCGTGGCTGTCCAGTCAAACATCGTATTGGCAACCGAAGAGGTCAGCACAATGTTCGTAGAGTCGCCTGAGCAGATTGTCTTGGCAAGCGGGAAGTTGGTTACCAAAGGGATGGGGGTCAGGGTAAACTGAACGGTATCCCTTTCTGTACAATCATTGGTATCGGTGACCGCAACTTCATAGATACCGGTGGCGGTTGCGGTATAGGTCTGAGCGGTTCCAACGGGATTACCGGTCAGAAGATTTCGCCACAGGTAGGTGCATCCGGCACAATACCCGGCATCAAAAGTGGTTGAATCACCGGTACAGGTAGTTCTGTCGGGTCCTAATTGAGGATTTGGAAACTCAATGGTCAACCATGTGGTATCGGTTCGTTTATCAATATGCCGTACCCAGAGTTCAACGGTATAGGCTCCCGGGCCGGAGAACAGATGAACGGGATTGGCAAGGTTGGAATAATTGGAACCGCCCGAAGCCGGGTCTCCGAAATCCCAATGGATGCTGTCTGGAGGCGGCCATATATCGGAGGTGAAATGAATGGAATCACCCACGCAATGACCGGTATGATGAACGTAGGCTTTGTATCTCTGGAGAAACTGGCAAAGCGATTGATAATAATGAATCCACACCTGTCCCGGCAGATAAAGGATATTTTTTTGATAACCGCAGGATTTGCCAGGCTGGGATGGATAATTAATTACATTAAGGTACTTTTGGAGACCCGACCAGTGATTAAGATATATTTTGCCATCAGGAGCCATTTGAATACTATTTCCCGAACTGTCACCGACCACAATCCGGTTTTGGACAAATGACAGAGAATCCTGATTGTTCATATCATATTGCACAAGGTAAAAATATTGTACAGAATCTTCAATACTTGACATACTCGAGTAAAGATATCTGGAATCTATTGAAAATTCAAAGCCTCCCATAGCGCTAGTCTCATTCTCAAGAAATGTAAATTTTGGTATCACCTGGCCTGTGGAGGAATTAAACTCACAGACTTCAATCAGCGAATCACGGCTTACAAGAAACTTTCCGTCAGGTGATATTCGAAGATGGTCGTCCATTTTATTTGAAGAGGACTGGAACCCCCAGTACGGACGGTGTATGCTGCTTTGACTTACCACCGGAATTGTATCTATCCCGGCGGAAGTGACCAAGTAGGCCAGGTAGTCGGCTCCATTCAGTCCATGTCTTAAGGTGACTACCCATGCATCCTTGTTATTCTGATGCCGGATTGCGGTCAGTTGATTAACGGCACTGTCGCCCATATATAAAGGAATATTCTTGCTCCCGGCTACGATATCCCCATATCCTCCGTGCAATTGCATATCAAGAACCGAATAATGAAGACCAATCACAGGATAAGTGGTACCGCCACCATAATAACCTACTGTGAGAAGATAGTATTTATTATTGTCATTAATAAATGGAACGACCATGATAAATGGACCTTGCCCCCCAAACTCACCTCCCAGCAATCCGCCTCCATTGGGCATCACCACCAGATTGCGGTCAAATACTTTAATCCCGCCTGAAAAAAACAGAAGAGTCCCGTTAGAATCAGATACTGTAGCTTCCATCTTCCATCCCCCGGAATTATATGGATTACCTGGTAATAAAACAGGTGAACCTGAATTAAAGGTCAATCCTGCGTAACCGCCAAAGTACCAATTATTGAATTCTTTCTGGGAAAAACAGAAGAAGGATAAAAAAACACTGAAAGAAATAATCCCTGCCCTTCGTATGATGCTTTCAACCATAAAACAACCTGATACTGCAGCCTTAAAAATCTAATAATTCATAATGCATTACGTAAATTGTTCCTGTAAAGAACCCTGAATTTCCATTCAGGGTTCTTATATTAAAATTTACGGACAAAACTGTTGATCATTTATGTACACATTCCCACCACCCGGAGGAACTGTCGAACTGGATTGATAACAAGTGGTATTCCATTGATTCGTACAACCAGTAACAACTAATTGTGAGGATAAATAAGAGCCCTCATTTGCTCTCACATTTATATTATAAGTACATGTATCTGGATCAAATGATACACACCTTAAAAGTTGACCAGTGCAATCATAACCTTCATAAATACATAGTTGAATGGTACAAGTCGGACCGGGAGCAAGACATACGTAGTCCGGGCAATCAGCGATAGTTACTACAACAGTAACGGGAACTACACTGTACAGATTGGAGCATTCATTTGTTGCCACAGGTGA
>JADHVS010000157.1 GCA_016783865.1 Bacteroidales bacterium | reverse complement strand
CGGTTGGTGTGGTGGTTTCAGTATTAACAGCACCGGACTTTATGGGAGTACCGGCCAGTAATTCAGCGGTGGCCGGTGCAGGAACCGGGAATATCCCATGTTCGCATTTTACAAATCCACCCCCAACCTCAACGCTGGATGCCATTATTTTATCAGGCTTCAGATAATGGAAACATATGGCTGCACCCACAATGTCAACGATTGAATCCACTGCACCCACTTCATGGAAATGAATCTCTTCAATTGTCTTGTTATGGATTTTTGCTTCTGCTTCGGCCAGTTTTCTAAAGATGCGAATACTGTATTCCTTTATTTTTTTATCAAGCTCGCTGTTTTCAATCAAATTCTTAATATCATTAAAACCCCTGCGATGGTGGTGGGAATGTTTAGCTTCTTTAAGCTCAACATCTACTTTGGTTCCTGAAATCCCGTTTTTTTCACCTTTACTGATTCTCAATGAATATCCATCCAGTTTGAGCTTTCCTAATTCTGCTTCAAGATGATCGGGAGGGACACCCAGATCAACCATGGCCCCAAGGTTCATGTCACCACTAATTCCCGCAAAACAATCGTAATAAAGGATTGTCATACAACGTTTTATATTAAATGAAAAATGAAAGAGCCTGTAAAGTTAAATTATTTTTCATCAATTGAAGATTCAGGAGGTGGAAGCTGGAATACTATGCAACAAAAATATAATTATAAGACTTAGATAATCAGAATATTAATAATTATTTAGATGGATTCAAATTTGGATATCTTGATATCTGCCCCGATATAATTTTCAAGATTAAAGATTAACTTTACCACTCAAATAAGATTCACCCAATATCAAAGAATATGAAGCGCAGGGATTTCATCAGAAAAAGTATTGGTGCCGGTATTGTCACCGGCTCAGCCATGGCTCTTCCGGGCATGAAGAGTGTATTTGCTAATGCTGGAAACTTTCAGTCATATGATCTGGTTGCCGTAAAAGGAGGCGAGCCTGGGATTATGTTTGATAAAGCCATCCTTTCGATGGGTGGCATGAAAAAGTATGTTAAACAGAACCAGACCGTTGTCATAAAACCTAATATAGGCTGGGATGCCACGCCTGAACGGGGTGCAAATACAAATCCGGAGTTAATTGCCAGGATTGTGGAACATTGCCTGTCAGCTGGTGCCAAAACGGTATATGTCTTTGATCATACTACAAATGAATGGACCAGAACATATGCAAGCAGCGGGATAGAAAAGGCCGCGAAAGATGCAGGAGCAAAGATTGCAACCGGTAACAGCGAGAGTCATTACCAGGAGATTACAGTGAGTCAGGGTAAAGTGCTTAAGAAGGTCAAGGTACATGAATTAATCCTTGAGTCAGATGTGTTTATTAATGTTCCTGTATTGAAGAATCATGGTGGAACAACCCTCACCATGGCCATGAAAAACCTGATGGGAATAGTATGGGACCGCAGGTTCTGGCATGATAACGACCTGCATCAGTGCATTGCTGATCTGCCTACCGAAATACAACCCGACCTGAACATTATGGATGCCTACAGGGTAATGATGAGAAATGGACCAAGGGGTGTTTCTGTCAGTGATATTGTGCTAATGAAATCATTGATAATATCTGAGGATATCGTTGCCACTGACGCCGCATCTGCAAAACTATTTGGAAAGGAACCAGCACAAATCAAGCACATCAGGGTAGCTGATGAAATGGGGGTGGGTAATTCCGACCTGTCCAGCCTCAACATCAACAGAATAAAAGTGTGATTGCATGAACCAGGCTCATTTAAAAAAGATCAGGGTAGTCATTTCGCTGGTCTTTTTCCTGTCACTGACCTTTCTTTTTATTGATTTCAGGAAACAGCTCCCGGAGGGGGTTTATGATACTTTTACTTATCTCCAGTTTATCCCGTCTTTCCTGAATTTTATTTCTGTTTTATCTATTTCAGTTGTAGGCTTTGCTGTCATCATTGTTCTTACGACACTTTTCGGAAGGGTATACTGTTCAACTATTTGTCCGCTGGGCACATTGATGGATATTTTTAGCTGGTTTAAGAAGCGGATTATTAAAAAGACCAGGTTCAGATATTCCAATCCGGTCAATTATTTACGATATTCTTTGCTGGCAATAACTGTTGTATTTTATTTATTTGGTTCCGTCTTCTTTTTAAACTTGCTGGATCCATTCAGCATTTTCGGACGAATCGTTTCCGACTTCATCCAACCTGGATATATCGGATTGAATAACGTGGGAGCAAGATTACTCGAAAAGGCAAATATCTATTTTCTGTTCCCTGAAGATATAAGCTATTCGCAGGTATGGACCTATTTTATCCCGGGAGCTTTCCTGATTCTGATCCTTTGGTTATCACTTGCCAACGGCAGGATATACTGTAATACGGTTTGTCCGGTTGGTACCCTGCTGGGACTGATCTCAAGAAAATCTTCTTTTCAGATTAAAATACTGGAGGAGCAGTGTACAAAGTGCGGGAAATGTATGTTTGCTTGTAAATCATCCTGCATTCGTGTTAAAGACCTGAAAGTTGACTTTTCCAGGTGTGTGGGATGCTTTAATTGCATTTCAGTTTGCGATGATGATGCCATTAAATATGTATCTTATTCGAAGAAGCAATTAAGTGTATCAACAATTGATTCGGATCGGAGAAAAGCATTGGCCACTGTCGGTGCTATGATGCTTGGTTTATTTGGATTCAGGGAATCATTAAGTGCCCAGGAAGTGGTCATTGAGAATAAGTTCCCAACAGAAATTGAACCGGTTAAGCATTTTACAGTAACTCCACCGGGATCGCTGGGATTGAAGCACTTCACAGATACTTGTACGGCCTGTCACCTGTGTGTAAGTGCTTGTCCCACAAAAGTATTACAACCCTCATTTCTGGAATATGGCTTGGCTGGCATGATGCAACCATATATGGATTATAAAACCAACTATTGCAATTTTGAGTGTGTAATTTGTTCTGAGGTTTGTCCCACCGGTGCTATCATGAGTTTGACCGCCGGGAATAAAAAAACAACTCAGATAGGCAATGTATATTTTATTACAGAGAATTGCGTTGTCTATACTGATAATACTTCATGTGGATCCTGTTCCGAGCATTGTCCCACCCAGGCTGTGCGAATGGTGCCGTATTACGGAGAGCTGACCATTCCCGAGATAAGACCGGAATTATGTGTCGGATGCGGCGCCTGCGAACATGCCTGTCCTACCAAACCTTTTAAGGCTATATTTGTTGATGGGCACGAATTGCACCGGGTGGCACAACTGCCTGAAGAAGAAGCTCTTGAGCAACCTGACGTGGAAGAGGATTTTCCGTTTTAGGTGGTGGGGCCAGATCCCGGAACCTGCCTGCCCTGATGCATATCAGGGATTCGGGATATTTTACAGCTTATCCGTTGATTTAAACATCCTGTTCCACCGGATTTTCGCGAGGAAACGCTTATCCTTATCCAGTGACAGCCAGATAAATTTCGGTTTACCCATGATGTGGTCTTCGGGAACAAATCCCCAATACCGGCAGTCGGAGGAATAATGCCTGTTATCACCGATCATGTAATAATAGCTCAAATTAAAGGTGTAGGTGGTGGCTATTTCACCATTAATATAAATTGTGCTGTCGACGATCTCCAGATTGTTCGCTTCATATTTCTCAATTATCCGCCTGTACAGGGGCAGATTGTCAATCGTCAGGTCAATGGTGGATCCCTTTTCCGGCATCCACAATGGCCCGAAATAATCGAGCGACCAGGGGTAGTTGGGGTGATGTGGAAAGATCTGGTAATTGTATTCGCCTGCCAGAGATTCATACTTGTCGATGGCAACAACGTTGTTGTATCCTTTTAAGATTTCTACGTTTTTATCGGTCAGCGGCAACACATAATCGTTGTTCATCATTTCCTGGTCGGATTTGGCAATTTCAAGTTTTTCAAATCGTTTGGGATTAATTGGTGTGCCATTTGTTCTGACATAATACCGGTGCTGGATTTCCTGATAATTGGCACTTGGCTTGCCATTAATATATATCTGTCCTTTAAAAATCTGCAATGTGTCACCCGGGATGGCAACACAGCGCTTAATGTAGTTGTCTCTTTTATCGACAGGCCTGATCACGATTTCATAGTCGTCCCATACCATTTTACGTCCTGCTTTGAGATACTCCTCCCATGTCTTTTCAGGTCTTAGCATTGCCTTGTCATTATCTTCCAGCTGTTTAGCATAATCACGGACAATGGAATAATAACTTCTTTCCGAATGGGCAAGTACCACCGTGTCACCAGCCGGAAAATTAAATACTACCACATCATCTCTTTGTACCTTCCCGAAACCCTTCATGCGTTTGTAGGACCGCTGAATCCATTTTAAGTAACCTTCAGTTTTAAAGATGGGAAGAGTATTGGCAGTAAATGGGAAAGAGATGGGAGTGAAGGGGACACGCGGACCGTAAGCCACTTTGCTAACATACAGGTGATCCCCGACGAGCATGGATTTTTCCATCGATGGGGTAGGGATCTTATAATTCTGAAATAAGTAGATATTAATGAAGGTAACAGCCACTACCGCAAAGATCAATGCATCAAGCCACTCAATAATGGCACTGTTTTTCTGGTTTCGTTTTTTCCAAAAGGTCCAGTTAACTTTTTGAGAAACATAGATATCGAAAAGGACAGCAATACCTATTAAAAGCCAGAAATTGCCAAGCCATATTATGAATAGCAAGAATAAACCTGTGGCCAGACCAAATTTGAAATATTTGTTCCGCCGAAAGCTGAATATGCCTTGTTTTTTCTCTAACGTATCTTTTTGAACATTCTCTTCCATCTGAATTTTTTAAATGATTTTTGAGTTTTATCAATAGAAAGCCACACAAAAATAGCTTTTCCTACGATATGATCTTCCGGAACCATCCCCCAAATCCTTGAATCTGCTGAATTGTGCCTGTTATCGCCTGCCATAAAATAATAATCCATGCTAAAGGTATAAGATTCTGAGGGTATATTATTAATGTATATAACGCTATCCAGGAGCGAAACAGTATTATTTTCGTAGACTTCTATTATCCTGCGGTAAAGCGGTAGGTTCTTTTGCGTTAGTTGAACAGTTATTCCTTCCCCGGGTACCAGCAACGGGCCGAAATTGTCTTCATTCCATTGGTAATCCTGGCTGTATGGGAAAAATGAGAAAGAGGATAACTTTTTATTGGTATTTTCAAGCTTTTTTACCGATATAACAGAGGAGAGCTCCCTGAGTTGTAGAGCCTGGGTTTGGGTAAGGTTCAGAATATAACTGTCCTGATTCTGATTATAGCGTTTGTCTTCTGTAAATATTTCAAGCGAATCCAGTTCTTCCTGGCTCAGTTTTACTTTGGAGGTTCTGACATAATAATTATGCAGGGCATTTATGGGATATTCGAGTTTAATACCATTCACAAAAATATCTGAGTGTTTGATCATCAATGAATCTCCCGGCAGTGCAACGCAACGTTTAACAAAATTCTCGCGTTTGTCGACAGGACGGGTGATCACATCGTATTGGTTGAGAATAGTCGACCTGCCGTATTTATTTACCAGGGAGTAATAGTTTTGTTCAGGGAACTGCTGGACCACGGTATCTCCTTCGGGGAAATTAAACACCACAACATCGTTATGCCGGATATTCCGAACGCCTTTTAGCCTGTTATAGGGCCAGTGCACCTTCTCTGAATATGATTTGTTACTGGAGAATGGCAGGGTATTATGGGTAAAGGGAAATGCCAGCGGTGTATTGGGAAGTTTAGGACCATAGGCAATCTTACTAACAAAAAGATAATCTCCAACCATCAGCGTTTTTTCCATGGAGGGGGTGGGAATGGTGTAGGCCTCGATGAGCAGGGTTCTGATGAAAATGACGAAAATAAGGGCAATAAGAATGGCACTGATCCAATCAAGCAATTCTTTTAATGTTTTATTTCTGGAGAAGAGATTATGTAAAAAGGTCCATGGCAGGATCCTTGTAATACAAATATCCAGGATCAGCAGCAGTCCAGGAAGCAACCAGTAGAATCCAACCCATAAAACAAATAATCCATATAATAAGGCAATGATGGAAAATAGGATAATATTTCGGGACCTGGTTCTCATGGATTGAAACGAACATGAATAAATTTAATCAAGTACTTCTCAAATGTAATTGATTAAATTTTTCATGAGAGAACGAGTGCAACGAGTGGTTGCATGTGTTCTCAAATTTTTAATTAGTTTATTCTTAAATAATTATAAAATTTTAAATGCATGAAAGTTTATCAAAGGCCAAGAACTTCCTGCATGGAGTATATACCCTTTCTGCTGATTATAAACTCAGCGGCAAGTAAGGCACCTAGTGCAAAACCTCCCCTGTTTTTTGCCGCATGCCTGAGCGTAATGTTCTCGGAATCAGATTCATATGTAACTTCATGGATTCCGGCAACCTGGTCTTCCCTTATGGAATTTATGGGGATACTGTCTTTACCGGATGGATCTTCCGTTGATAAATGCCATTGGTTATATGAATCGTGGTTTTTAATGATTTCATTGGCCAGTGATATGGCGGTCCCACTCGGAGCATCCAGTTTTTGAGTATGATGTATTTCTTCCATCCTGACTGTGAAAGGCGGATAATTATTCATTATCCCTGCCAGTTTACTGTTCATTGAAAACAAAATGTTCACACCGGGACTAAAGTTAGAAGCATACACGAAAGATTGGTTTTCCTCCAGGCATCTCTTTTTAACGGTTTCAAAATGTTTTTGCCATCCTGTTGTTCCTGAAACCACAGGTATCCCGGCATCGAAGCAGGCCGATATATTTTGAACCGCAGTTCCGGGAGTGGTGAACTCAATGGCTACATCATGGCCTTTCAGGTTTTCGGGTGTAAGATCAGAAGCATTATCCAGATCAATGATCAAACCAACCTGGTGTCCTCGTTCCGGGGCCACCTGTTCAATCATTTTACCCATTTTGCCGTATCCAATGATCGCTATTTTCATCGGTGTTTAACTTAATTTTCTTAATCTATAATTGCGAGGGCTTATATTTGTTGGAGTTTTTCCCTCAATAAAAAAAACCGCAAAAACTGCAATGAAGCATTGCAATCCTGCGGTTTCTTTTTGTGTCTTATACTGATTGTAATTTGTTCCAGGTTAAGCCTTTACTTTGTTTACAATCTCTTCAAACGCTCTGGGATGATTCATGGCAAGATCAGCCAATACTTTACGGCTCAGGATAATTCTCTTTTTATCGAGTTTTCCCATAAAATCAGAATAGGACATACCATGCTCCCTGACTCCTGCATTTATTCTCGTTATCCAGAGTGCCCTGAAATTTCCTTTTTTCTTACGACGGTCGCGGTATGCATATGTCATACCCTTTTCCAGGGCATTCACCGCAACCGTATACACATTCTTTTTTGCGCCGAAGAATCCTTTAGTCTGCTTCAGGACCTTCTTTTTTCTTTTCCGCGACGCTACGGAGTTACTTGATTTTGGCATTTTTGAACATTTTAAGGTGATAAGCGACCATCCTGAAAAATCCTGGTACAGATTTTCTTATTTGGTACTTTATAGCTTCATCACCAGTTTAACACTTATTTCATTCCAAGCATAAACTTTACGTTTGCTTCATCTGCTTTATCTACTTCACCATAGTAACCAAGATTTCTTTTTCTCTTTTTTGATTTTTTGGTCAGAATATGGCTTTTAAAAGCATGTTTTCTTCTGATTTTCCCGGTCCCACTAATTGTGAATCTTTTCTTCGCACCCGGGTTTGTCTTCATTTTCGGCATCTCACTTATATTTGTTTATTGTTTTTTCCCTCTGATTACTTTAGGAGTAATGAGCATTGTCATCCGTTTCCCTTCCAGCTTTGGCATTTGTTCAACCTTACCAAGTTCTTCAAGGTCTTGTGCAAATCTCAGCAACAGTACCTCTCCCTTATCTGAGTAAACAATCGACCGTCCCTTAAAGAAAACGAATGGTTTAACTTTGGCACCGTCTTCGAGGAATTTCATCGCATGCTTCAGCTTGAAATTGTAATCGTGGTCATCGGTATTCGGACCAAACCGGATCTCTTTGATAACCACTTTGGCTGTTTTTGCTTTAAGTTCTTTTGCCTTCCTCTTTTGCTGATAAAGGAATTTTTGATAGTCAATTACCTTACATACCGGTGGATCAGCGGTTGGGGATATCTCAACCAGGTCGAGTTCAAATTTATCGGCTATCTCAAGTGCCTCTTTTAATGAATAAACGCCCGGATTTTCGAAGTTATCACCAACAACCCGTACCGTACTGGCCCTAATTTGTTCGTTGATCCGGTATCTGGGTAAATTTACTTTTGGTCGTCTCCCGTAACGTGGATTTGGTCCCGCTATGACTCTGTCCTCCTAACTTTAGTTTAACATTAAATATTAATATTAAGTTCCTCTTTCTCCTTGTTTTTAAGGAACTTGGTGAATTCTTCCAGGCTCATTGTGCCCTGGTCTCCTTCACCTTGTTTCCTGACGGAAACACTTTCCGATTGAACCTCTTTTTCTCCCACAATAAGCAGATAGGGTATTTTCTTTAACTCATTGTCCCTTATCTTTTTACCTACCTTTTCACTCCTCTGGTCAATCAGAGTGCGAATATCGCAATTATTTAGAATATTAAAAACTTTTTCCGCGTAATCATTGAATTTTTCGCTAACCGGGATCACTACTGCCTGGTCGGGAGAAAGCCATAGTGGGAACTTCCCTCCGGAATTTTCGATCAGGATGGCTACAAATCTTTCCATTGAACCGAAAGGGGCCCTGTGGATCATCACCGGCCGGTGTTTCAGATTATCGGCACCCACATATTCCAGTTCAAACCGGTCGGGTAGGTTGTAGTCAACCTGAATGGTTCCAAGCTGCCACTTCCTGCCCAGCACATCCTTTACCATGAAGTCGAGTTTCGGACCATAGAAAGCTGCTTCACCGATTACAGTTTTAGCGTTAAGCCCTTTGGATGCTGTGGCTTCGATAATAGCCTGTTCGGCTTTTTCCCAGTTTTCATCGGTTCCGATGTATTTCTCCTTGTCATTGGGATCACGGAGCGATATCTGGACTTCGTAGTCACTGAAGTTCAGCGCATTAAAAATATAAAGGATAATATCGATCACCTTAATGAACTCGTCTTTTAACTGTTCGGGACGGCAAAAAATATGTGCATCATCCTGAGTGAATCCCCGGACCCTGGTCAGTCCATGAAGTTCACCACTCTGTTCATATCTGTAAACCGTGCCAAATTCAGCATAGCGAATAGGCAGGTCTTTATATGAATGGGGCCGGCTGTTATATATTTCGCAGTGATGCGGGCAATTCATAGGTTTTAGCATGAACTCTTCACCTTCGATGGGAGTTTTCATGGGTTGGAAAGAATCCTTTCCATATTTTTCATAATGTCCGGATGTAATGTAAAGCTCTTTGTTCCCAATGTGGGGTGAAATTACTGGCTGATAACCATATCTGACCTGTACCTCTTTAAGGAAATTCTCGAGTTTTTCTCTAAGCATTGCCCCTTTAGGCAACCAGAGAGGCAATCCTGCACCGACTTTTTGGGAGAAAGTAAACAGGTCGAGGTCTTTACCTACTTTCCTGTGATCCCGTTCCTTAGCCTGTTCGAGCATATCCAGGTACTCATCAAGCATTTTCTGCTTCGGGAAGGTGATGCCATAAACTCGGGTTAGTTGTTTCCGGTTGATGTCACCCCGCCAGTAAGCACCCGCCAGGGTCAGTAGTTTGATAGCTTTAATTTTACTGGTATCCGGCAGATGTGGTCCCTTGCAGAGATCCACGAATTCGCCCTGCTGGTAGAGGCTGATAGTGCCATCTTCCAGTTCGCTGATCAGTTCCAGCTTGTAATCGTCGCCCTTTTCTTTGAAGAATTTTAAGGCCTCGTCCTTAGAAATATCCTTACGATTATAAATTTCCTTTTCTGCCGCCAGTTCCTTCATCCTGGCTTCAATCTTGGGCAGGTCGGCATCAGTCAGCATTTGGTCACCGGGTAGTTCTACGTCGTAATAGAAGCCCTGATCAATAGGTGGTCCGATACCAAATTTGGTTCCCGGGTAATGGAATTCCAGGGCCTCGGCCATCAGGTGGGCTGAGGAGTGCCAGAAGGCATGTTTCCCTTCCTCATCATCCCACTTGTGGATCCTGATCGAGGCATCTTTACTAATCGGTCTGGTCAGGTCCCAGATTTCACCATTTACTGAAATCGACAGCACTTCTCTGGCGAGTGATGAACTAATGCTTTCAGCAATTTCAAATCCTGTTATTCCTGCTTCAAATTCCCTTACTGACTGGTCGGGGAATGTAATCTTTACTTTACCCATTATGGTTTTCTGTGAAAAAAGAGAACAAAGATATACATAATCACCCAAAAACCCATAATTCAGTGCATTTTCCGGCATTTGGCATAGATTTTGGATTCTGTATAGTAACATTAAAATCTACAGTCATGAAAAAGATTATATTATTCATAATAGC
>JADHVS010000156.1 GCA_016783865.1 Bacteroidales bacterium | reverse complement strand
GTTGAACCCTGCCAGGTCAACACCAGGGGCGCTGCAGAAGTATGGTATCCATTAGACAGAGATACTCCACGGTTTGAATTGCTAAAATCATTACCGCTAAGCTCTGCCAACTTGCCCAGATAATTCAGCGCATAGAAGCTGCCGCCCGTTATGTCGTTATCCTTGATCACCCAGTCCACACTGTTGGCTAGATAGTGACTTTCGAATGCATTGTTGGTTGATCCACTCATGTTGTTATTGATTAGTGTATTGCGATAACCCGTTCCGCTTACGTAAACAGCATTAAACAATCCACTCAGATCATTATCCTCAAAATGAGAGTCTCTTACTCCGTTTAAAATAAGTCCCTGTTTACTCGTTGCCGTTGCAGTAAACAGCGAGGGCATGTCCCAGCCACTCACGTTTACATAATACATGTTGTTCAGGGTTAATACATAGGATGTGTGACCACCAAAGGTGTTTTTGTTGGGTCCTATTGAACCCTGCCAGGTCAACACCAGGGGCGCTGCAGAAGTATGGTATCCATTAGACAGAGATACTCCACGGTTTGAATTGCTAAAATCATTACCGCTAAGCTCTGCCAACTTGCCCAGATAATTCAGCGCATAGAAACTGCCGCCCGTTATGTCGTTATCCTTGATCACCCAGTCCACACTGTTGGCTAGATAGTGACTTTCGAATGCATTGTTGGTTGATCCACTCATGTTGTTGTTGTGGATGGTGTTGGTATTATTGGTTCCTGTAACATACAGGGCATTGTAAAGCCCTGAAAAAGTATTGTTTTCTATGGTACAATTACTGGAGTTGTTAATGTTTACACCACGACCCTGTCCTGCAGTCCCGCCAACAACGGTTGCGTTTTTAATGGTGACGCCCGTTCTGCTGCTCAGTTCAAAGGCAGGATTATTTCCATTTACAGTAATGGTAAAACCAGCACCATCAATGGTAATATTATTGGCGCCAACCCTTAGACCCGGTCCACCATAACTGGAGGCGTCAAGATCCTGGGTAAGGGTTAAATCTGCTGTAATCACATCACCAGGGCTTACCTGGGCCAATGTTAATACAGGGATAATCATTAATATCGCCACAGCGATCTGTTTGATACTTGTTGGTATGTTAAATTTCATTTTAACTCCGCCTTTCTCCTTGGGGTTTTGTTTGCTAAATAACAGTATGAGACTGAGTCTCATTATAATATTAGACATGAGGCTTTATATAAGTCAAGAACTAAAGTCAACTATTTCAATGATTTATAGAAGATATGAGAATCCTCTTTTCGCCATTTCCAAGAAAATTTCATATACATTTAGACTTTTAAACAGAAATATTGAACGATTTAAATGTAGAAAAATATCAACCCTAAATATCAACAGGGGAGGGTGAAAATGAAGTGCAAGATTTGTGGCCTGCCTCCATAAACCGGACCGTTTTAAGTATGAGTTTTATCGTTAAACTCTCTCAGTTGAGAAGGGAATTAGAATATATCAGTGCAGGTTCGCAGAGTGCTGCATATATTTGCTAAATAGCTCTGCCACCATTTTCACGCCATTGTTTTTCATCAATCTACACATTGATAAATCAAAGCTACGATTGACAGGTCCGTCTTCGTCCTAAAAGCTGGACTATGCCGGGACAGGTTTGTCGACGATACAGCGGAGTACTCACCTGTCCACCGAAGGCACGCAGGTGGGTGGGCTCACCAGTCTACGCCTTCCGGGCTACGACCCGGTAAACTCGATGACAACCCCAGTTTCCCCGCCTGGCCAGTCGGACAGGTCGAAGGAGGAATTGGGGCTTTTATTTTTAGGATCAATTAGTATAGAGTAGTACTGAGTAGTATGGAGAATACCGATATTACGTACGGATTTCTGGGAGTCCCAAAAACGTCTAATCGATTTTGATTATGGGAACGCAGTCAAAAAAAGTGGCCGCGTTGGTCAATTCCAAGCACTATTGCTGTATGATAATATATTGTTGTATATGTATAACATTTTGTTTAATATCCACCATGGAAACAAGGAAAATATTTAATCGAATAGCAATTCTCAGACGTGATTATAATTTGTCACGGGTGGATTTGGCCAAAGCAATTGGCGTTAACTTTCAAACAATTGGGTATCTTGAGCGACAGGATTATAATCCCAGTCTCGATCTCGCTTTTAAAATCAGTGCGTATTTTGAGCTTCCGCTGGAGGTGATTTTCTCAACTTCACCATTTTCACCGCTCGGTGAAGAGCTGCTCAAGGCCCAAGCTAAGCGGGGAGATCAAAATGAATAATAATACTCTTTCATTAAAAAGCCGCAGATGGTTGATCAGCATTAATCTGATCACTTTATGCGGTACCATCATATTTTATGAACTGTTCAAAGAACTGTTCAAAACGGCTGAACGGACGCTGTTTTTAGGTGGAATATTGGCTGTATTACTGCTGCTTATCATTGCATCCTATTATTATGTTTTTTATAAAACACGGCTATGGCATTTGGTTCATATCTCCGACAAGGAATTGGATGAACGAGAGCTCCAGGTAACTAACACCGGTTTGAAATATGCCTATGTCATCTTTACTGTTACTGCCTTGGTAGTGATATACTGGCACAATATTGCCGAAATAAATGTCAACGGCCTGACTGCAGCCGGACTGCTCTATCTTGCTCACATTCTGCCGGCCACTGTCATCGGCTGGCGGGAAGAGGATATTGCCTGGGGTAATGCCTAATATACATTTATTAGTAGTGGAAAGTTATTAGGCTAAGCTAAAAAAATGGGGGAATACTGGTGATAAACAGAGTTCTATTCATACTCCTGATAAGTTTGATGGCTGGATTTACATTCAGTCTGAATCGTCCTTCTGATACTAAGATCGAAAAATCACAGAACTATATTTTCAGAGATGTATCGTATCCTGTCAACGAAGGGACCATTTCCGGCACACTCACGATCCCCTTGGGCAATGATTATCCATTACTAATTCTGATACCGGGGGGTGGAAAGCATGATCGCGATTATACGGTGTTCAACCATAAACCTTTCTTGGTAATTGCGAACCAGCTTGCAACAAACGGAATAGCTACTTTGCGCTATGATGAAAGAGGAGCAGGAAAATCCGCAAGTGAGATTGATAACCTCACGATTTCTGAAAAGTCTGAAGATATTCAAAGGATAATTAATTGTTTAAACCAGGATAATGAATTATCCATCAATCAGATTGGTTTGCTAGGTCATAGTGAAGGGGGTATGGTCAGTATGCAGACGGCGGCTCAATCTCCGGCAATCTCATTTATGATCCTGTTGGGCACCCCTGGTTTGAACGGAGAAGAATACCAACTGCAATTCGAACAAGTGTCCGGTAGAGCACGGGGATTAAATGAAAGCGCGATCAGTGACCGGACTGAAATACAACAGCAGGTATTTAAAATATTGAAGACCTATGACCACAATACTGCTATGGAACATCTGGAAGTACTTTACCACAATCTTTCACCACCCGTACCGGAAAACAGGATAATGGCTGCGGTAAAGAGATTGAATTCACCTGCTTTCAGAAGCAACCTGGAATTCGACCCAGGCATTTATCTGAATCAAATAAAATGTCCGGTGCTGGCTTTGTTTGCTGAATTTGATTACCACGTTCCCGCAGACAGAAATATGCTAGCGGTGATTGCGGCCTTGGAAGGTGGTGGTAATTCCGACTTTTTGGTCGATGAGTTAGACGGATTGAATCATTTCTTCCAAACCGCTGATCCAAACAATCCCTTTGGCTATGATGAGATTGATGAAGCTATCGCAGCGCCTGTTCTTGATACACTGGTCTATTGGATAAACAAACGCATAAGACCATAATATTCGGATATTGTAATAGATTGTGTAAAAATAGATGAGTAGCAAATAAATGGTATTATTGGACAACTTTTTCACTTCAGATGGAACACATATATAATGAGAGCACATATTCTAGTATTTCTAATTGTATCAATTTTAACAGTAAATCTGAAAGCTGGTGATTTCCACAATACCGGAATAAAAATCGGCTATAATCACTCAACAATATCTGGAAATAACCTACCTGGTAAAACAGTCTTTGGAATACCTGGTTTCAGTATAGGCGGTTATTACAGCTATCGTTTTAATGAGCGATTTTCCCTGAAACAGGAATTATTGCTGGCGACTAAAGGCTGTATAATCAATACGGTCGGAGATATTAACCTGTATAATATTTTCGTTTACCTCGAAATACCGGTACTGGCTCAGATCACACTAAAACCGCATAATAAATTAAATCCAATTATTTATTGTGGCCCGGCAATCAGTAATAAAATTGTATCCTTAAACTTTGTCGGTATTGTTGAGAATGTTCGTAAAGTTGACTGTGGGTTGATATTTGGGGCTGGTATAGAATACTGGAAGCTTTCGTTGGATTTGCGTTTCAACCGTAGTCTGATCGATTTTGATTTGAGTGATGAGAAGAATGTGTTGAAAAATCAATCGGTCTCAGTATTAGCGGGTTTTTCTTTCTAAGGCTGGAGTCAAAAATGAGAAGTACATTTTTAAGCTTAATAATTTGCTTATTCCTTGGATTGCTAAGCATCCCAGCCCATGCCTGTACGGTATTCAGTGCCGCTCAAGATAATATAGTACTTGGAGCTGCCAATAAGGACTGGGATAATCTTGAAACCCGCGCCTTGTTCATTGCACCATCGGAAGGAAAATATGGTCATGTTTATTTTGGTTATCAAATACCGGAAGGATTTCAGAATGCCGGGGGTATGAATGATCAGGGTTTATGGTACGATGGGGCCACACTTCCGGAGCGAAATGATATACACAACCATCATAATAAACCAACTGTCAAAGGTGAATTGTGCGAAAAGGCGCTGGAGGAATGCGCCACCGTTGATGAAGTAATTGCCTTATATGCCCGATACCATACACCGCACTGGCAGGGACACAGTATGTGGGCTGATCGGATGGGGAATTCGGTGATAATTGAGTACGGGGATGATGATGTTGTTTTTCTTCATAAGCAAAATACATTTCAGGTTATGACAAATCATTACCTTTCGGATACAGTCAATACCCGTTGGTACAACTGCTACCGCTATAATTTAGCCACCGATCTGCTGGAAAATTCAAATACCGTTTCGATCAATTCTCTCCGGTCGGTTTTAGATGCTGTGCACCAGTCCGGGATACCGCCTACTGTTTACTCCAACATATATGATCTGAAAAACGGTAAGATTTATGTACATAACTTTCATAATTATGATGAATCCTTAATTTTTGATATCCAGCTGGAAATGGATGCGGGTGGAGCTTATTACAAATTACCGGAAATGTTTCAACAAATATGGTTACGCCACCCTGTCCAGAATATTGAGGTAGACCCAAGTGAAGTTGAGTTCAACTGGAATGGTGAAGCTGAGTCTTACACATTAACAATTTCCAAGGACTCAACATTTTCAGAGGAATTCATTGCGATAAATATTGACAATCAGGAAGAGAACCAAAGTCTGATTTTGTTTGGTGCGGTTGTTTTCTCAGGCTTATTACTTGTTGGGTTTACAAAAAAGGCTAATTGGACAAGTTTACTAATCATTGTATTATATACCTGGTTAGTGGCTTGTAGTATCGAGGGAATTATTTCACCGTACGAACCGTCTGATAAGGAGTATACGCAATTAATTTATAGCCTTGAGCCCGATCAGCAATACTACTGGAAAATCAGCACTGAGGTTGAACCAGGTATTGTTTGCGAGAGTATTACTCAGAATTTTAAAACCATATAATGATAATATGGCTGTAAAAACGCTATTCCATAACAATGATTTTGTTGATATTCTCTCTAGGTATGACCTTGGAGCCTATAATAGTTCGGAAGCAATTCAGCAAGGTACAGTACAGACTAATTATTTCATTCGCACCAAAATAACATGCTGGCATTCAGAACTTCCATATTCGGAAGTTTGTTTGTTAAAAACAGGAGAATACCAGCATGTTATTTTGATAATCCCCAGCGCGTGATTCCCAAAAACGCCTATTGCATTTCAATTGGGAAAATGGTGTGTCAAAAACGATGGTTATTGAGACTACCTTAAAGTCCAAACAAGGTGGGCGGGTCAAATACTATTAGCGATTCTTGCATATAGATTAGCAATTAAGCAATAGTAAGATTAATTTTTATTAGTTCAATAAGACTTCCAAATGGAGCGGCTAGAATTATTAGATTGAGCAAAAAGCATGTCACTACGGAAGGTGACTAAAAACCGCGGTTCCTTTCCCAATGATGAGGCTGTATTCAAGATGTTATATTTAGCATTAAAAATGTCATTAAAAAGTGGACCATGCCCATTCAAAACTGGAAAGAGGCTATGAACCATTTTTCAATCCTGTTTGAAGAAAGAATGGCTCATTTAGACTGAAATGAAAATGCCATTTACACAAAATTCTGTACCCACCTACATATGAATCATTCTCATGGTAAAACTGAGAAATGGCATTTTGCCGTTGATCGCGGCGGGACGTTTACCGATGTGATCGGCATTGCCCCCGATGGAAAAGCGCACATAACCAAACTCCTTTCAGAATCCTCGGACTACCAGGATGCGTCCATCGAGGGGATTCGGCGAATATTGCGGGATGGTGGCAATTCTGATGTGATTTCGTCCGCTACTGTTGCCAATATCCGGATGGGTACGACAGTAGCAACCAATGCCCTTTTAGAGCGACGAGGTACCCCAACGGCTCTTTTCATTACCGCCGGCTTTGAAGATTTGTTGGAAATAGGCGATCAGACCCGGCCGGACATTTTCAGCCTGGCAATCAGAAAACCGGAAATCCTTTATAAACAGGTAAAAGATATCGAAGAGCGGATTACGGCTGAAGGTAAGATAGAAATTCCACTTAATATCGATAAGGTTAGGGTAGATCTTGAAACCACTCGTAAACAGGGCTTTCAAGCCGTTGCGATTGTACTCATGCATGCCTGGAAGAACCCCGTTCATGAGGAAACAGTGGCTGAATTAGCTTTTAAGGTCGGCTTTAAGCAGGTGTCAATTTCTCATCGTATAATGCCGCTAATCAAGATTGTGGGCCGAGGACAAACGACCCTAGTAGATGCCTACTTAGCTCCCAGCCTCCAGCATTACGTAGACAGCGTTCAAAGGGAAGTAAAGGGCGTTCCTGTGGATTTCATGAAAAGTTCCGGCGGATTGGTGTCCACCGACAATTTACGGGCCAAGGACATGATTCTTTCCGGACCGGCAGGAGGAGTGATCGGCTATGCAACCATTACACGCACGCTTGGTCTTACGGAAGTCGTTGGGTTTGACATGGGTGGTACATCCACTGATGTATCACGTTTTGGTGGGGAATTTGCCCGGGTTTTTGAAACGGTGACCGGAGGAATTAAATATCAGACTGATCAGTTGGATGTGGAAACAGTAGCCGCTGGCGGCGGTTCCATCCTGTGGTTTGATGGACAAAAATTCAATGTCGGCCCGGAGTCCGCGGGGGCCGATCCTGGCCCCGCGTGTTACGGGTGCGGTGGACCACTGACAGTCACAGATGCAAACCTTCTCTTGGGTAGAATACTGCCGGAGTATATGCCCTCTACTTTTGGCCCCAATAATGATCAACCGTTAGACGCAATTGTAACAGAACAAAAGTTTGCTCAACTGACGCAGGAGATTAACCAGCGGTTGGGATTACATTATATTCCGGAAGAAGTCGCCGAAGGATTCATTCGGGTGGCAAATGAGATTATGGGTCGGGCGATAAAGAAGATCTCGATCGCCCGCGGTTACGATTTACGTCGGCACACACTAATCTGTTTTGGCGGTGCCGCTCCCCAACACGCCGGTGATATCGCCCGCACCTTGGGAATTAAAAGAATTGTGATTCACCCCCTTGCGGGCGTGTTATCTGCTTACGGCATTGCCGTCTCTAAGCGTGTAGAGCGCGATGCAGTTGCTCTAATGACTGTTTATACCGAAGAAATACATGCCAACCTCCTAAATCAGTTCGGACAGCTCGGAAATTCTGTAATACTCAGGCTTGGCAAAGATCTTGATCGGAAGCAAGTGCGTCTTCAGGGTTTTATTGACCTGCGACCACTTGGCAGTGACACCTATCTTACAATACCGATTGGCACCGATCCGGATATCTATTCTTACGAGCAGGTAATCCATAATTTTCATCAGCGGTATCAACATCGGTTCGGATTTTATCCCCCCCAAGATCAAGTCGAAGCAGTTAATTTGCGGATTGAAGCCGCTGTTCCGGGTCAGGTTTTAAAAGAACTGCCGGTCCCATTGACGGCAGAACTGCCGGACGATAAGGGGATATTGAAATTTCAGAGTGTTTATTTCAATGGAAAACTACACGCAGCACCGGTGTTTCGGCGTAAGGACCTAAAGCCGGGGAATTCGGTGGCTGGACCGGCCATTATTGTGGATGACTATTCGACCATTGTGATAGAACCGGATTTTAAAGCCACAATCAATACGTATGGTCACGTTGTTCTTGAAACTATCACAAGCAGGAAGATAGAAGTTAGCCGTTTGCGAGACCCGGTGATGTTGGAGGTTTTTAACCATCTATTTATGAGTATTGCTGAACAGATGGGGTACACGTTAGCCAATACGGCGCACTCGGTAAATATGAAAGAACGTCTGGATTTTTCCTGTGCGATTTTTGATCGGGATGGCAATCTAGTAGCCAATGCACCTCATATTCCGGTGCATCTCGGAGCCATGGGAGAATCAGTAAAGTACATAAAGGAGCAAAATACGGGCAAAATGAATCCGGGCGATGTGTATGTAACAAACAACCCCCACCATGGCGGTTCCCATCTTCCGGATGTATCGGTTGTATCTCCAGTCTACACCCCCTCAGGGGAGTTGGTGTTTTTTGTCGCCTCCCGTGGTCACCATGCTGATATTGGGGGGATAACTCCCGGTTCCATGCCACCTTTTGGAACCACTGTGGAAGAAGAGGGTGTGGTAATTGATAATTTTCTATTGGTGTCCGAAAACCAACTTCGTGAGCGTGAAGTACGCCAACTTTTATTGGACGCAACCTACCCCGCGCGTAACGTGAGAGAGAGGCTTTCAGATTTACGCGCGCAAGTAGCAGCCAATAATAAAGGTATCCAGGAATTGAAGCGGTTAGTGCGGCAGTACACGCTACCGGTTGTGTCAGCTTACATGCAATATATTCAAACCAATGCCACGGAAGCTATGACTGAGGCGCTGGGAAATTTTCTGAAAGAGCAACCTGTTTTTGAAAGACAATTTGAAGATTATTTGGACGATGGATCCCGCATTGCCGTTTCCATCCGGATAGAGCCGGGTGAGAATCCACCCGCTTCGCACCGAATGTTTATTGATTTCAGCGGCACCAGCGCGGAGACAGAGGGAAATTTGAATGCTCCTGCGGCAGTCACTAAAGCGGCTGTGTTATATGTTTTACGAACCCTGATTGACCGTGACATCCCCCTAAATGCCGGTTGTCTAAAACCGGTGAAAATCCATATTCCAAAGGGGTGTCTGCTGAATCCATCACCCCGGGCTGCTGTGGTGGGTGGAAACGTAGAGACCTCCCAGCGGGTTGTCGACGTATTGTATGGCGCGTTAGAGGTTGCTGCCGCCTCTCAGGGGACAATGAATAATTTTCTGTTTGGTCGCGATGATGGAGAAGGCCAGCAATACTATGAAACCGTGGCTGGCGGATCGGGCGCCGTTGAGGGTCAACCGGGAGCCTCAGCCGTGCAGGTACACATGACTAATACCAGAATCACCGATCCGGAGGTGCTGGAGTACCGTTTCCCTGAGATATTTATAGATCGTTTTAATATCCGTCACGGTACCGGTGGTGCGGGCAAATGGATCGGCGGTGATGGAGTAGAGCGGGCGGTTCGTTTTCTAAATCCGATGCGTGTGTCGATCCTATCAGAACGCCGTAAATATCCGCCTTATGGTATAAAGGGTGGAGAACCAGGGGAAAAAGGGAAAAATCTATTGGTACGAAAAGATGGTACCAAAATTGAGTTGGGGGGTAAAGTAGATCGAATTGTTGAAAAGGGAGAAACGATCGTTATTCAGACTCCTGGTGGCGGAGGTTATGGAGCGCCGGAATGAAAAGATCGGTAAGTGTTATCTATCAAAACCACACAGTGTATGAATTATTAATCTTTCGGACTTTTCAGTAAAAAAGTTTAGGTTCACTTTTTCCATTTAGAATTGGAGGTAATTTACCTGATTTATTGATGCAGTACACAAGTTTTGGGTGTATCTCATTTGTGATGCCTGATATGGTCTCAATTCCGTGATTGATACGACAGTAATAGACAGAAGCGCGTTAACTTTATGGCACACTTTTGAAATTTCTCCTCGGTGAACTGCGTACTCATAATCCGTCCCGACAAGTCAGGGATTTTTTTGCACTAATTTATTACACTATTTAGTATCAATTTATTGCAATTAATCGAGGATAGAAAGAGTAACATTCTCAGACAAATACTACAATCTTATATGGCGATACTATCAA
>JADHVS010000155.1 GCA_016783865.1 Bacteroidales bacterium | reverse complement strand
AGGCCCGCATACATAAAACCTCGCCATATAACTGATCATAAACGGTTGGTTCTAATTCCTTGTCAAACACTTCAGGGTGCTCAGATTCCAATTGCCTGGCCAGGCTGTTACAGGCACCTATCAGCTGGTAAAAGTTGATGGGTGAAACATATTTATTTGATTTAAGGAACTGAAAATTATATATCTCAATAAGGTCCCTGTCGGCATTCGGTGTGATCTCTACAAGATCTCCCCGAAGTTCACCAAGAACGACCAGTTGGTCAACCAGTAATTGCTGAAGGGAATAGAGTCCCATTTCGGCAGCCCTGTATTCGCTCCAGTCCCTGAAGAATTCTTCGGATTCGATGATCAGCCCCTGTTCAGGATCAAATAACCTTTCGCAGGAACCAAGAAAAAAAACAAGCAATATTGCCTTCAGAAAAAAAACTCTTTTTAATCCTGTCATCATTTGACTTTTTCGATTGCTTAATAGTTTCATTAACAATTTTAGTTTCATTACAATCCTAACTTAACACCAACCAGAAATTTTCTTGTATGAGGCATCAGTCCATAGTCTGTGCCTTGTTCCATAGTATATGTCGAATAACTGAATTCCGGATCATAACCAAGGTATTTAGCCCGGGTAAAAAGGTTTGTGGCAGTAACAAAGAACAGGGCGTTCCTGAAGAAAAAGAAATTATCCGGTATAGTGTATGACAAGGAAATGTTCTTTAAACGAACATAGGACCCGTCCTCTATCCACCTGGTTGAAAAGGAAGCATTTCCAACAGGGTCGTTCCAGACCGCTCTCGGTACATCTGTGATCTGACCTTCATTAAACCACCGGTTTAAAACCCTGGTGGATTGGTTGGCCAGGTCAGACATTTTCTCATTCTGGTAACGCAGGTAATTGTAGAGTTCATTTCCTGTCACGAACTGTATCCTTGTATTTAGTGACCATCTGCCATAACTCAGAAAAGTACTGAATCCGCCAAAATAATCGGGTATTGGTGAACCTATGATTGTTTTGTCATACTCATTGATTACACCGTCAGGTGCATTATCAGGACCAGAAAGATCAGCAAAAATTGCATCGCCGGCTCCGAAAGGAACACCTTTTTCAGTCGTAAGTCCTGCAGCTTCAGCCTCTTCGCTTGTAGAGAATACTCCCTTGTACAATAGACCATAGTAGGCGAGAACCGGCTCTCCTGCACGTGAAATAAACTCACCACCTTCAAATGGGGTAATAACCTGGTTATCCTTTATTGATTCAACAGTATTCTTAAAACTGGCCAGGTTCAAACCTATATCCCATTTGAATTTCCCTAAACTTATCACCCTGGAGAAAAAGGATAATTCCCAGCCTTTGTTCAGCAGTTCACCGTTATTCGCCGGTATTGTAGTAAAACCTATAAGTGTGGGTTGTGGTTCAAAAACCAGCAGGTCTTCTGTCCTTGTTCTATACAGATCAAGGCTAAGGTAAACCTTGTTACCCAGCAGGCCAAGGTCCACCCCGGTGTTCAACTGCTTGTTCACCTCAAATTTTATGTCCTGTTTTGTAATGGGACCCGGTATCATCCCGGACGTTTCATGGTAATGTGTTATTGTATAATATTCCAGTGCAGATAAATTTCCAATATCGTCGTTACCAACGATCCCGTATGAAACACGCAATTTGAGATCCTCGAGCCAGTACAGATTCTTCAGGAAATATTCGGATGATATCCTCCATGCCGCCCCGGCGGAATAGAATAATCCGAATGGCTGTTCCCCTATGTAAATTACACCCTTAGCATATTTCCCGACCCGCGTAGAGTTCTCTCCTATTATGCTGGCACCAATGAAATACCTGTCCTTATAACTATAACCTCCATTACCATATACGGCCATCCTGTTCCATTTGGCATTTTCACCACCCATTTCTTTTAAAAACAGGGGCCCAAACTGCATTGTCTTATACTCATCACTTTCATGGGAGTTCTTTCCAACTCCCCAGTCAATCTGAAATGTATTCAAATGGAACCTCACACCTGCGGCTGCGCTGATCTTATGGGAATTGTTCAACTCTTTGCTGAAATTCAGATAGTTATCCGAATAAAAGGAATAGAGATAGTTCTTAAGCGATTTTGATACATTGTATGCTTCATCATCATAATATAATTCCATACCTGTATTCGGAAGGAAGGTGTCTTCGTTTGTTGAATTGAAATTTAATCCAATGAGGGAATTCAATTTGAGATCCTGCGTAAGATCTCCTTCTACCCGGAAGGAAGTGGCAAAGCGGTAATTCTTGCTATTGCCTTCAAACAGGCGAATAACAGCAAGCGGGTTACTGATACCGAGTGGGCCTACATCTTCCAGGGTTGCCAGCCGTTTGCCATCTTCATCAAACTGGTACGGGATCAATAAAGGGGATTTCGCCAGGCTGGTATAAATCGGGCTTGTCTCCCTGCTCCTGGCAGATTCCTTTAAGGAGGTCCTGCCGGTGTTAAGGTTTGAACTGACATACATCCTCAACCATTGAAATATATTAAATGTGCCAACGAACCGTATGTTGAATCGATTGTAGTTTGTATTGTCAATAATACCCTGGTGGTTAAGATATCCGACAGATAGCCCGTAACGTGCAATTTCGTCTCCCCCCCTGATCCTCAGATAGTAATCGTTTAACAGACCATTGGAAAAAATATGATTTTGCCAGTTGGTATTATGGTTATACCGGTAGTATTCTTCATCATATTCTGTACTATAAAGAGCAGGATAACTTTCCTCATATTCCTCCTCAGGCTGCCCGGATGATATAAGCATCTCATTGGCCAGTGTTTTATAGTGATTGGCCTCAAGCTGGGGTATTTTGTCTGGTTGCATGCTGATACCTGTTCGCATGGAAATATCAATGCTTGTCTCGACTTCGGTGGGCTTAAGGGTTTCGATAAGAATGACACCGTTTGAACCACGCATGCCATACGTTGCACTTGCCAGATAATCCTTCAGGATGGTTATGTTGGTTATATCCAGAGGATCTATACTTGACAGGGGATTATATTCGTTTCCATCAATGGTCGAACTGAACAGGCCAGGCGTTTCGATAGGCTGTCCGTCAACTATATAAAGGGGCTGGTTGTTGGTGTAGATGGATCTTATCCCCCGAAGATAAGATACAGCACCACTCCCGGGCATCCCGGAATGACCAGTGACCAGTAATCCGGGTACAATGCCCTGGAAGTACTGGTCGATTGATTGATAGGGGTAAAGTTTTGTGTTTTCCGGATCGGGTGAATCAGAGGCAGAAATGAAATCCCTTCTCAGGGTTGTCCTATATATATTGAGTATTTCATCGTAACCGGCAACCAGGTCATCCTCTGTCAGCTGAATGGTTACGTTTGACCTGTTATTGAGAAATTCCCTCCTGCTTTTAAATTTACTAACAGGTGCAATAATCAACCAGACATTCCCGGAAGGTGCTTCCAGCTGAAAATCTCCTGAATCACTTGAGATTACCGGTGGTGCAACTACCCCTTCTATACTTACGGATACACCCTGGACAGGAAGATTTTTTCCCCCAAGGATTTTGCCTCTAACCATGAAGGAATCCTGTCCTGAACAAACCGTATTAATCCAAACTGAAGCTGTAATAAATAGCAAGGCTGCTATTAATTTATTCCGTCTTATCATTTTGTCCGCATTTATTGGTTGATACATCTTAATGCATCATTTTTTAACCTTATTCTTCTAAATCGGGTATTAATGATATATAATCAATATTTAACCCATTATTGCTTCCAAGACCTGAAGCCAGGTATTCAATCCGGATAATCACGTCTCCAAAATCTGTAATATTTTCAACCCACCAGTCTTTAATATTAAATCCTTCTTCCGGTATAAATCGTTCTCCGGTTACGCTAATAACAGAAGACCTGAGATTGTAAGTATCATAAGAACCTAAATCTGTATCGTTTATATATAATGAAAACACCCCGGAGGGTCTGTAGCTGGCTCTCCATTCCAGCCTGTATCTCATCGGGAATATGTTTTTGAAGCTAAATTCCAGGCTGTATTTTCCGGAGTAATTTCTCTGGAATTGAACATTAACCAGCATTCCTTCAGAGGCTTGTGCGGCATATTGTTTATCCGGCGCAACTGTTAATCCGGATGCGACCACATCCTCCTTCCATGCAAATACGCCGGCTCCGATAGAATCAATAAGCTCTTCTCCCTCTATCCTGGTTTCTCCCTGGAAGAGATCTTTTTCGACCTCAAAATCATAATAGGTATACACAAGGCCATTACTGCACACGTATTTTGAGTCGGGATCGATGTTGGTGGGATCAATCACAACCGAATCCCCGGTTGCACTCACCATATCCACTTGCAGCTGATGGTACTCGAGCCGGTCATCAAACAGGCTTTTCTCCATTATATCAGGTAACAGTATCTCAAACTGCCATTTTTCAGGGATATCTTCATGACTGATGTAACCACTTCCCAGGGAACCTGCCATCACATCGAGTGCAGCATCATACTGGTCCTGCGTGAAGAGAATAAAGGTGGCCGATTTATCCCTGAATTCCTGGCTGACCGGGAAAAAATCCCGTTCAAACAGATTAACAACCGACACCACTGAATCATAAATGGTATTTCCCTGATCGTCAAAGCCGATAGGATCACTCAGGCTTTTATCGAGGTAGGCAGAATCATTCAGGTCAATGTAAGCGCTGATCACGGAACTGAATAGCTGGGTAAATTCATAAAGGTTTGGTTTTGGATAGGCTATTTCTGATATTTCATAAATCTTCCCGTTCAGGTAAAGTGGACTGCTGTATTCAATTGCCTGGTCTTCAAAGCTATATCCATTGCTTGTGCGTGAAACAACTGCAAATTTACCTAACAATGTTTCAAGTTTTCTGGTTGTTTCAAGGTTCCTTGTAAGAAATACTGTCCGTGAAATATGATTGGACAGTATTTTATCAATCGATCCTGACGTATCCGAAATGAGTTCCATGGCATCGTTATCGGGGATAAAAAGTGTAAAAGACAAACCTGATTCAAACAGGGAATCAAGCTCGTACTCTTCGAAGTATTCTACAAATCTGGTATACCTGGGTTCTTCCTTAACCACCTCCCAGAGATTCCTGTCTACCTGTTCATCGTAATCATTGTAATACTCCTCCCAGTCCTTTTTTGTGCATGAGAACATCACCCCAATGGCCATGAGGAAAAGAATAATTATAATGTGATTCTTATTTATCATATTTAATTGTCTTGATTTCTGTTTTTATTTTTTCTGTTGGTTCTGACTAGAATTCAGGATTGAACTGGACACCATCCCAAACCAGTATTCCCGGTATTAAAGACTCAATCTTAATTGTATGAGTGGTATATTTTACAAATTCCACATTGCCGATTTTGAATTCAGCGTAAGGATTATTGCTTGCTCCGCCCCTGGTGAGGTCGATGTTCCCCCCGATCCTTTTGTTATCAAGGCTTACTATTACGGTTGCATTTTGTGCATTTCTTGCGTTGGTCCTGATGTTCAATATATACTCGCCCGGAAGTATTTTCGGCATGGTATATTCGATGACAAAGTTCCCTTTAATTGTCAGGTAATCATCATTCCACGCTTGTTCTGATTCACTGGAAGATTTGAAGTAGATTAATGTTTTGGGTCCGCTCCATTTTATTACCGCGAATTCTGACTGATCGACGTACTCATAAGTACCCGGTTCGCCAGAGGCTTTACTGATCACAGGATCGTTCGTGAACTGGAATCTACTCGTGGATCTGGTAATACCGGTATAGAGTTCCATTACTTCCGTCAGGAAGTGTATGGCACCGTTCTTGGTTAAGACATTACTCGATTGGTACATCAATGAAATATATGTAATGGCAGTGGTATCCGTTTCTGAATATTCCATGGCAAATGTATCCACCCCGTTGTTTATTTGAATTTCAATCCCGGTTATTATGTTAATTGGATAATTGCCCAGTGTATTGTAGTTTCCGGTGCGTTCAAAATCCACGAGAAAAAAAGCGCCTTCAAGGACATGATAAGCCGCAAACTGGTAAAATCCATTCTGTGGATCTGTATATTCTTTTCTGGGTGTGGCGTATTTAGCAACTAAATCATCGATGGAATTGATCCCATATCTTTTGAATATTGAATCATGTTCAGCCATGATGGTATATTCATTCTTTACCAGCTGGTTATTCCCGGCATGCCTGAACAGTCCAAGGGTATCAGCTAATCCTGCCAGCTTAAGTGCTTCGGCAAGGATTGAAAATCCTTCGTTTTCCTGGAGCCACTCATATCCCGTAAAGTTAACCGGTTCCAGTACCTCGCTTATAATATGTACATACCCGTTTAACATTTCAAGGTTTATCTCCACAACGGGTGCGACATTGTTCACTTTGTAAATAGTTGTATCCAGGCTCGAACTGAATCCGATAGTCAGCAGGTCGCCCGTTGCGGTTGTGTCGGGCAGAGCACCGTATGGAAACTGGTTCGACCTGAGTGACATATTGACAACGTGATAGCGCCCAAGTTCGCGAACAAAATCAATGTCATCTAAAAGATCATTGAAACTCGAATATTTTTTACTGTTCTGGATAAACCTGTCAAACGCATCATCTGTTGGCAGGAACAAAGTAAATCCGTCTCCAAATGGATTGAATGCATTCAGCGAATTAGTCATTTCCCCGGTAATCATGATATCATAAAACCTGCTGTATGTATCTTTATTGTTTATAATAAAGTCGGCTATTTCAACCAGGTCCTCTTCAAAAAAGATTTTTTCTGATTCCCTGTTACACGAGAGAATGACCAGGGGAACGGTAATTATCACAAACCACAAACGTATCATTATGTATTAAGTTAGTCTGATGTATAATCTGCATAGTATGGATTCTGGACAAGATTGCTGTTTCTTTCCAGTTCGTTCTCCAAAATTGGCATATACCATCCAAAAGGATTGGTTAATTTCGATGCCAGTACCAGTTTCTGAGTTGCGGGAACTTTATCTATAATAATTTCAATGAGCTTGCTCTTCCTGCTGAAATTATTCCTGCGGCCCATTCTTAACAGATCAAACCATCTTTTTCCTTCAAAAGCCAGTTCCAGTGCCCTTTCCTTCAGAATGGCGTCTTCAAAGGCTTCGGCAGTGAATTGTACTTCAACCGGATTCATAAGTGCCCTCAGCCTTATTTTGTTTATAATAAAAAGGGCCTCGTCGAACCGGCCAAGTTGTGAAAGGGCCTCGGCTTTCATCAGCAGTATATCTGCATACCGGTATACAATCCAGTTGGCGCTTGTATTATCAGAACCCGGCCGGAATGTTTTACCGTCGGCAGCAGCACCAACATATTTCCAGATAATGGCATCGTAGTCCCGTATTGAACCCTGCCCGCGGATTATTTCCTTGGAAATTTCAGGAGACAGAATATCTATTGCGCTCTCACTTGCACGCAGATTTTGGTTTACATAGTATGTCAAAGACCAAAGGGAATTTGGCTGATCAAGGTTTTTGTCAAACTGAAATTCAAATATCGTTTCGAGCGAGTTGCCCGGATAAAAATTCTCAAACCATTTGCCTCCCGGCAAAAGCAGGTATCCAATCCCCTCAATCTCATTAATGTAGTTGATGCAATCCTGGTATTTGAAATTCCAAAGGCTGATATCAGCCAGAAGAGCCAGGAAAGATCCTCTTGTTGCCCTGCCAGCATTTTCCTCGTCTGTTCCATAATCATCTGTTACAAAAAAACGTGCTCTTTCCAGGTCATCACGAATAACACGAAGTATCGTAGTATCAGCAGATTTTGGAAGGAAAAAGTCGACATCGTCTTCCTCGGAGGGATTCAACACCAGGGGAACGTCCTTGAATACTCTGACCAGGTAGAAATAGGCCAGGCTGCGGAGAAAGATGGCTTCAGCTTCAAAACCCCTCATCTGGTATTCTGTAAATGTCTGGTCATGCTCAATGATTATAGGTGCGTATTTCAGAACATTATTACAGTAATTGATCACAATGTAAAAATCACTCCAGTTACTTAATGGATTATTGGGAAAAATATCTCCTTCCATTATGTCCCGGTAATAATTGGGGGTTTGAAGGTCTTCAAAGACCATGTCTGCTCTCAATTCACCATATAGGAACAATTTTTCATCGAGGTTTGCAAATTTCTGGTAGGCACCCATAAGGGTAGCTTCAAGGTCCTCTTTCGATTTCCAGTATTCATCCCTCACCAGCCCGTCAGGCGGTATTAGTTCCAGCCAATCGTTACAGGAAGTGGCTGGTATAATACAAAGAAGAGCCAAAAGTAGAAGTCTTATATATTTCATCTTATCTATAAATATCATATAATTATTCATTTAGAATCCGAGTACTACACTCAATGTAAAGGCTTTTGGGGGCGGGGTCCGCGCCTTGTCTGTACCGAACCAGAACGGATCCTCAATATTGGGAGAGATTTCCGGGTCCTGACCTGTATAACGGGTAAATGTTACTATCCTTCTCATTGTCACTGCAAGATCCAGGGTTCGGATCCGGATCTTCTGGCAAAATTCTTTGGGCGCTGCATAGCTTATAGTCATGTTAACCAGCCTCAGGAAATCCCCCGATTCCACATAGCGGTCCGATCCAAGGTTATTGGCATCGTGATTGAGATAGGCACGCGGCAGCATATCCGGTTCATCCTGTCCCTGCGCCCTCCACCTGTGCAGGACAGCCTTGCTCTGGTTATTTTTATTAAGCATCCCCTCTGTCTCAAGGGCAATTTCGTTGACTATCTTATATCCCAGCCTGTAATGCCATTGGGTTGATATCCTGAAGTTCTTCCAGCTGAAATTACCCCCGAATCCGCCAATGAAATCAGGGTTCGAATCGCCCAGGTAAACCACATCCAGCAGGTCGATCTTGCCATCATGATTGATATCTTCAAAAATTGCATCGCCTCCCATGAATTTGTAATTCTTTGGCCCGTACGTCAAGGGTACCGGGTCCCCGTTGAGATCGAGCAGCACACTGCCATCCTCATTCAATGCAACAACATCTTCGTCCGAAGGCCATACACCCAGGTACCTGAATCCATAAAAGGATCCGATGGGTTCTCCAATATCCGCCCTTCTCGGATATTCTCCATTGCCAATGGTCAGGTCAACCTCATTATTAAAGTTTTGAGGAAATTCAACAAAAGAATTAACGTTATGGGAAACATTGAAATTTAGTCTTAAAGTGGACTGGTTCGTCTTTAAGACCAGGGCATTCAACATCAATTCCCAACCCTCGTTTTTAAGTTTACCCCCGTTGAATTGTTTAAGTGTTTCAAATCCCGAGGATTGCGGGATTTTATAATTTCTCCAGAGCAGGTCTTCCGTAATCTTTGAATATATCTCTCCAGTGATATCAATCCTGTTAAATAACGAGATATCCAGGCCCAGGTTGTTCTGGGTGAGGGTTTGCCATTTTAGATTGGCCAGCTGAACCTGCAGGGGCACCACAATGGGAGATTCAATATACTGACTGGGATTTACCGTATTGAAAATGGCATGCCGGTCATAAGGCTGGTTAGGCTGCTTTCCGGCCTGTCCCCAGCTGTAGCGAAGTTTTGCATCCGTAAGAAAGGTAAGACCTGCCAGCCAGGGTTCTTCGGAGAATCTCCAACCGATGGTAACGCTGGGGAATGCCCCCCACCTGTGGTTCCTGCCGAATCTTGAGCTGGCATCGACCCGTAAATTCATCTGGGTCATATATTTGTCCCTGAACTTATAGTTAAGGCCTGCAAGGCTTCCGAAATTATGCGTTTCGCCTGAACCTGAACCTATCCATGCGATGGGAGAATTTGCCGCCGGGTCCTGAATTACGGTCGATGGACCGTTCTTTCCCTGTAATACGCTCCATTCGTTTTCTTGTTGATCTGTTTCCATGGTAAACATACCGGATATAGTATGATCTCCGCTTAACCGTGGTATGAAGCTCAGTTGTGTCCTCGTAATTACCTCGGTATTGGAGTTATTCTGCTCCAATTGAAAATTATTAAGCCTATCCAGCCAGTCAGCCCCCAGGGCATTATAAGGCAGGAAATCATTTTTTTTCGAACTCACGTACTGTAAGGAGACCAGCTGTATAAAACTCAACCAGGGGGCTATATTATAAGTCAGTGTAAAACTGTTCATCACCCTGTTTTCATCCGTATCCTGAGAGCTCAGGTCCGAAACAGCGACAGGATTGAAGTAATCCTTGCCAAGTCCCTGGTAACTCTCAATAGGGTTGAAATATTCCCCTGTCCTGTTTCCGAATTCATCGTATTCCCAGATGCTCATGTTGGGAGCCTTCCGGTATGCCATTTTCCTGATATTAGTTCTTATATTCTTAATTGCTACCGGATCCCAGACCCTGAATTCATAATTGTCCTACTGTTTACTGTTCGAATAGCTGAAATTAACAGAGAATCTGATCTTTTGTGACACATGATAGTCAAGGTTTACCCTGGATGTGACCCTGTTAAGACCGGTATTAACGGTAGTCCCGACATTGTTATGGGTATTAAAAGAGGCATAATACCTCGTTTTTTCACCGCCACCGGAAAGATTGAAAAAATGTTCCTT
>JADHVS010000154.1 GCA_016783865.1 Bacteroidales bacterium | reverse complement strand
GCTTTGATCTTTTCAGTGTCAAGGCTGTCGGGAAGAGAGAAACTGCGCTTGAATGAATCGTAGCTGAACTCCCTTCTGCGGGTTGTTGCTTCTTTGTCTTCCAACTTGTGTTCTCTTTCAGAAGAAATTGTCAGCACGTTATTTTCAAGGTTGATATTGAAATCTTTCTTGTCTAACCCTGGTGCAGCCACCTCGATGGAATATCCATCATCGTCTTCCATTATATTAACAGCCGGAACACTTTTAAAAGAACCATTTTCATAAAAACCGGGCATATAGTCCCGACCGAAAAAGTTATCCCATACACTGGGAACTGATCTGTAAATTCGTGGTAACATAATTTTGTCCTCCTGATATTTAAATTTGAATTTTTAATGGCTTCACCTGCAATTAGTCAATTCCTGTGCCAGATACATTTTTGTTCCACAATATGACACAATGGCGCATTTTAATTAAAGGAAGTATGACAAAGTGACATGGATTGTTCATAATTAGTATATATTTCTTGATACAAATCTCATTAATGAAACAGATTATTTGTACTTAAATCATTTATCTTTACACGCACTAATCTAAAGCCATTGTAATATGTCTGTAAGTATCAAAAGGAAGGACATTTCATTCTATCCCGATCCCAGCAGGGTAATTGCCAGGTTCCTGTATACCGGAGATGATCGAAGCCTGAAATTGGTAAAACGTGTATTGGATATGTCTGAAGACGAGGTAAAGGCAACCTTAACGCCTGTATTGCGGGATTTCTCAAAGCGGCACAGGAATATTTCAAAAATTTATGAGGCACATTTTGAAAGAATTCACCATTTGTTTAATGAAATGGAAATTTCTCCTGATGATCTGAGCTTGAACAGGAAAGTACTCATCGGATCATATTTTACGATGGAATATTCCATTGAATCGGCTGCCTTCTTTAATCCTTCTGTTGTGGAGCATCCCGACCAGAGTGAACTGGGTCCTGACGAGATGCGGGTGATAATAAGTTTCAGGGCAACCGGGGAAGGTCACATATCTTCACTGGTTTTCCGGGCAGGAGTGCTCGACAAACACAATGTGTTTAAGATTGAAGAGGCGGGCCAGATGCTTGATGAGGCGCAGGTTATCAAGAGACATGTGTACAATAAGGTAAACTTTATGAAGAAGCTGGATGAGATGCAGAATTTTAATAATACAGTCCCCCCGGCAATCATCCTGGATGAATTAGGAGATGATTTTACCTATGGGGAATTGAAGCGCTGCGTAAATAAAGCCAGGGATTCAATGGAACTGTCAGCCTCAAAGATTCTGTTAATAAATGAAATCATGTGGCTGGCCAATTCTCATTACGAAATAGAATTTTCCCTGGATACTGCACTGTCGGAACGGGTGATTTTTCCCATCTCGGACAGTGAGCGGAATGGGATCGAGGATGCCCGGTTCGTTAAGTTTACAGACGATGATGGTACTGTAACCTACTATGCTACCTACACAGCCTATGATGGTATGGCCATTATGCCAAAGCTAATGGAAACCAGTGATTTTTATCATTTTAAGGTCATCCCGGTGCACGGGGAAATTGCACAAAACAAAGGAATGGCTTTGTTCCCAAGGAAAATAAATGGCCGCTATGCCATGCTTTGCAGGATCGACGGCATTAATAATTACATCGCCTTTTCAGATAACATAGGAATCTGGAGGGAAGCTGAATTGCTCCAGGAACCAAAATATCCATGGGAATTCATCCAGATAGGAAACGCAGGTTCCCCTATAGAAACTAAAGAAGGCTGGCTGGTCATCACACATGCTGTGGGTCCGATGAGGGAATATGTACTGGGGGCTGCGTTGTATGACCTGGAGGATCCAACTAAAGAATTAGGCCGGTTAAAAGACCCCTTGCTGATCCCCAACAAGGATGAGCGGGAAGGTTATGTGCCCAATGTGGTCTATTCTTGCGGATCGATTCTGCACTACAAGGAACTGATCATTCCCTATGCCATGTCGGATTATGCTTCCACCTATGCCATCGTGAACCTGGAGGAGCTGATGTACGCATTAAAAAACGGCGGATAGGATCATTATTTCAGGATGGATTTGTACACTTCAATGTAGTCATCCACCATTTTCTCCATGGTGAATCTTTCTGTTGTCCAAAGGTGACAGTATTCTCTGCTGAGTGATTTTATCTCAGCGACTTTATCTGCTGCTTCCTGGATTGATCTGACAAGGAATCCTGTTTTACCATCATCGATAAGTTCAGGCATGGATCCCCTGTTATATGCGATCACCGGTGTACCGCAATACATCGATTCGGCAACACTCAGGCCAAAAGGCTCATCGAAGTTTACAGGATGTAATAAAGCATAAGCGTTGCCCAACAACCGGTTTCTTTCTTCGGGACCAGAATTTCCGACATAAATAATATCTTCCTCATTCAGCCAGGGTTTCACCTTTGCATCGAAATAAGCCTGGTCCTGTATCAGTCCTGAAATGATCAGTCTCATTCCCGCTTTTTTAGCGATCTGGATGGATTCCCAGGTTCCTTTTTCATGATGTATACGCCCGAAAAACAGCAAATAATCTCCGTGATCCGGTTGAAATGAGAATTCACCGGTTTGGATGCCGTTGTACACAGTTGCAATGTATTTCAATTCCCGGCTTCGGTCGGAATTACTTATAGAGATATAATTAGTGGTTGGATTATATTTTTTATAGACGGGAAGTATTTTAGGTGATGAAAATCCATGTATCGTGGTTACCATGGGCGTTGAAATCAGTCTTGAATAGGTAAGAGGGAGAAAATCATAGTGGTTATGGATCAGATCAAACTGATCAGCTTTTTCCATTGTATGGCTGATGTGCAAACATTCCCAGACCTTTGGATCGAGTCCGGGATTTTCTGCATAAGGTTTCTCACATATATATTCCAGGTGCCCTTTGGTAAAGGAATCGCCAGTTGCAAATAAAGTCACATCCAATCCCCTTGAAATCAGTCCTTCAGCGGTATTTGATGCTATCTGTTCCCATGGGCCGTATTTCCGTGGGGGCGTCCTCCAGGCAGCAGGGGCAAGAATGGCAATTTTCATTTTACAGCGGATCTCTGGGATGTTGCAGGCAATAATCAACCAGCTCTTCCAGGTCGGCTGTGCCCACACACATTACCTTATCTGCACCTCCCCAGTATATTTTGACCGAACCGTCTTGTTCCGGAACTGCTGCGCAACTGAACACAACATTATGAACATATCCGGTTATCTCATAAACCTCTTCAGGTTGAAGGATCCATTGGTCCCCAACAGCAATGATACGGGAAGGATCATTCAAGTCGTGCAGGGCTACCCCCAGCCTGTAAACGCTTCCATCCATTGTAGGGAAGACGCCGTGATAAATGTTGAGCCATCCGCGGGGTGTTTTAATGGGTGGGGCACCCGGGCCGATTTTCATTTCATCCCAGTGATATTGTAATGGCTTCATGATCAGTTTAGATTCTCCCCAGAATTTGAGGTCGGGTGAATAGGAGATCCAAACCGACCAGGGAGAAATTTCAGAGTGCGGACGGTCGAGCCGGGCATACAACCCGTCAAACTTTTCCGGGAAAATAACCACATTACGGTAATCTGCCTCGGTGATCAGTGAGAACCGATGGATGGTCTTAAAATCGCTTGTTCTGGCAAGGCCAATCCGCACGCCGTGCCTGGAATAGGCACTGTAGCTGATCAGGTATTCATCATCAATAAAGGTGATACGCGGATCTTCCACACCATATTCCTCATATTCTTTAAAGATCCCCTCTTGTGCCGGTACCATAAAAGGTTCCTTTGCCACTTTAAAGTGAAAACCATCATTACTCTCCGCATACCCTAAAATACTCCTTCCGCTGAACAAATGAGAGCGAAAGAGCATAATGTATTTCCCGTTATATTTTGTCACCGCCGCATTGTGCACGGTAGCCACCGGATAGGGAACATCGTCTTTGGTCAGGATTGGATTACCCTTGTATCTTTCTACGATCATATTATAATTTCTTAGCTTTTATGCAATTGCTCATATCCTCTCAATACCCTCAAATGAGAAATATAATAAGCCAGGGTGCTCTCCGCCCCCTGGTTCCGGTTAATGCCGAAACTTTCGATGCCATCACAGCATCCTTCCGTTTCAAAGTCATACAGGTTCATCCTGATATCATTTTCGCCCAGGAACCACATAAAGGAGGTAAACATATTATCCAGATAGGCTTTATTACCTGTAATCATAAACGCCTGGTAAAACATTAGTACCATGGCCATGGCATCAACCGGTTGCTGGGCATACAACGACATCTCGGCTCCTTTCCGGTACCACTCCTCGTTCCCGATCAGGTGGAGATATCCATCATGCATGGTAATGCCGGCCAGGAATTCCATTGAATCAAGTGCCGTGCCCAGGAGTTTTTCATCTTTGATGAATTCAGCCGCATGCAGCAGGGCCAGGGGCAAGATCCCGTTATCATATGACAGGATAGGTTCAAACCAGTTCCAGTCTTCCTCCCTCTCGGCATCATACTGGTCAATGATCTTGTATGACAGCTTGTGCAATAATTCTGTCATGGAATCATCCGATTTATTTGTCCTCAGATAATAGCATAATCCGATCATGGTATTTGCAATCCCCCGGATTGATTTGAGTTTTTCAAAATTGGGTACGGCGTCAAAGAAGATCATCCGTCCGGTTTGATAGTAGGCATCGTTGGGGGAATTACCAAGCAGGTAGCCCAGCGCCCATACTGCCCTTCCGAATGAGTCTTCAGATCCGACCTGGTCGAGATAATCACGCCTAAAGCTCAGGAAATTCCGGAAGGTCCCATCCGGATTTTGCATATAGTCTATATAGCTCAGGTAGATGGGTAACAAATCCAGGGCCATGCGATCCTTCTTTTGCTTGTATGCCATCAGTACCATAAGGAGGGCGCGCGCATTGTCATCCAGGCAATATCCCTCCTTCAGGTTGGGGATTCCGAATTTGGCATGCTGGATGATCCCGGTATCATCGGTCATGCGTTTTATGTGGACCATGGAAAAGAGGGGCAACAATAATGGATCAATTATGGTTTCCTCCGGGATTTTTTTCTCTGGCATTTCTGTGACTACTTCTGCAGCCAGGTTGACATAATCCTTCCCTATTTTTGGCCATGTAATTTTTTGGCCATAATCATATGCATTTTTCCGGAGGGTTTTAAGCACATCGGGCTGATCCATTAATTCCATCAGGATATTACTTAGTTGTGCTGAATCATTAAAATCAAACAATCTTCCCCGACCGTCAGCCAGTAGCTCCTGGGCATGCCAGTAAGGTGTTGAAATGACTGCTGCCCCCACCCCGACAGCATAGGCAAGGGTACCGCTGGTGATCTGGGCTTCATTCATGTAAGGTGTTATGTAGATGTCTGCCGCCGACAAGTATAGGAATAAGTCTTTCTGGCTGACAAATTCATTGAGGAAGAACACATGGTTTTCGAGTTTCAGTGATTTGATCAACATGCGGAGATAGTTCCTGTATTCTTCGCCGGAATACCTGACCACATTCGGGTGGGTCTTGCCGAGGATCATATACAAGGTGTCGGGGTGCTTCTCAACCACCCTGGGCAGGGCATTAATGACCGTTTCAATGCCCTTGTTGCGGCTGAGTAAACCAAAAGTCATCAAAACCTTTCTGTTTTCCCAGTTTAATTGTTCCTTGGATTCTGCCTGATCAAAATTCAGATCGGGGACACCATGCTCCAGCAGGGCGAGCTTTCCCGCCGGGATCTGATATACTTTAGTGAGAAATTGAATGGCTTTATTACTCATCACCACCAACCTGGAGGACATCTTGGAAATTTCCTGCATGATTGCCTTTTCGGTATAGGAAGGAGTCTTAAGTACTGTATGCAGGGTTACCATCAACGGTATTTCCAGCCTGTGTAACAGGGGCAGGATATACACTCCGCTTTCGCCCCCGAAAATACCGTATTCGTGTTCCAGGATACAAACATCAGCTCCACTGTAATTGATATATTTTGCAGCCTGAATATAATCCCGCTGGTGTTGTTGCCGGATTGTATATTTAACCTCATTGGGATAATCATATCCTGTTTCGAGATCATTCAAAGCAACAATGATCCCTTCGTGTTCGGATGATGATCCATTGCCTGAATTGGTCATTGATTCGTTAAGGTTCTGTGTGAAAGTGCCAATACCACACTGACGGGGAGGGTAGGTTCCTATGTATGCAAATTTCATAGCCGTAAGAATGAGTAGATATGAAGGGATATTCTACAAGGTACAACAAAATCAGTTATGATGCGCAATGCTTTTTTTGACAATTGTAAAGTGCATATATCCAGCATTTTGCGCTTCAGACGGACCTGGTATATTTTTTTTATTAATAAATATCAACATCTTCAACATGAGGGTAAAACACGCATAAAAATTACTAACTTTAATCGTCTTCCTGCATCAATTCAAATCTTAATAAATCTCAATATTATGAGTGGTTTTTTTGGCTCCATTTCAAAAGGTGATTGCGTCAAAGATGTTTATTTCGGAACAGATTATAATTCTCATTTGGGTACACGCAAGGGGGGTATGGCCATCCTGAATTCGGATGGATTTCAAAGGGCCATACACAGCCTCGAAAACGACTATTTCCGTTCGAAATTTGAACCCGAGCTGGAGAAATTTCATGGACGTTCAGGCCTTGGCATCATAAGTGACTTAGAAGCGTCACCTATTATTGCCCACTCACATCTGGGTAGATTTGCACTGGCCATGGTAGGCAGGATCAATAATCTGGAGGAATTGCAGAATCGAGCTTTCAGCAAGCGACAACGGTTCGCAGAGCTGAGCCAGAAGGGTGTAAATACAACCGAGCTTATTTCCGTCCTGATTTGCGAAGGAGAAAGTTATACGGATGGCATCCTGAATGTTTATGATAAGGTAAAAGGATCGTGTTCAATGATTCTACTCACCGAGGAGGGCATTTATGCTGCACGCGATAAATTTGGCAGAACTCCCGTCATTATCGGTAAGAAAGAAGATGCATATGCCGTGGCATCTGAAACCATTTCCTTCCCGAACCTGGGATATTCTGTTGATTATTACATGGGACCCGGTGAGATCGTTCATGTCACGGCGGATGGTTTCAAGCAAATCAAGCCCCCTGAAGAGAAAATGCAGATATGTTCGTTTCTATGGGTCTATTATGGATATCCCGCATCTTCCTATGAGGGTATAAATGTGGATCTTTGCCGCTACCGGTGCGGTGCTTCCCTGGCAAAGGATGATACTGTGGAGGCAGATTATGTATCCGGAGTGCCTGATTCGGGTACCGGCCATGCGATTGGTTACAGCAATGTCCGCAACATTCCCTTCGGCAGGCCCTTTGTAAAATATACACCAACCTGGCCACGCAGCTTTATGCCGCAAAACCAGGATGTGAGAGACCTGGTTGCCAGGATGAAGCTGATCCCCAATAAGGAATTGGTCGATGGTAAAAGGATTATCTTTTGCGAAGATTCCATTGTACGGGGAACACAGCTTAAAGACAATACCGAAAAACTATATGAGGAAGGAGCCACTGAGATACACCTTCGGGTAGCGTGCCCAACGCTGCTGTTTCCATGTGAGTTTCTGAATTTCTCCATCTCCCGTACCAGGCAAGATCTGGCCGGATTAAAAGCCGTTCAGGAACTGGAAGGGCGGGATGATGTTTATCTCGACGAGTATAGTGATGATGGATCAGACAAGCATCAGGCCATGGTGGAGAGCATAAGGAAAAGACTTAAGCTGACCACGTTGAAATATCAAAAGATGGAAGACCTGGTGGCTGCAATCGGACTGCCAAAAGAAAAACTCTGTACGCATTGTTGGGATGGCAGCTCTTACTCTTAAGGTTATGGGTCATCCCGAATTCAGTTCGGGATCTGGTAATCATATAACTAGGGATCCTGAATCAAGTTCAGGATGACGTTAAAATTATTCCCAGCTCGAAAAGGGATTATCCACAGTAATCTCCCCTTTATAATTGGCTACATTGAATCCGACTTTAAAAACAAACCGGGTTATATACTGGAATTTTGTAAAATCGATCTTATCAACTGTATCGGTAATTTTATGATAATCCGTATGTGTCCCGGTGGAATATGACAGTATCGGAATATCTTTCTGTGCAAAACTAATGTGATCGCTCCTGTAAAAATACCTTGCAGGATGATCCGTATTATTATACTTGTAATCACCGGTCATATTCATCTCTTCCAGGGAGGTCTTATTAATATCCATAAGTACCTTACTTTGTAATCCGCCAATCACCCGGATGCTATCACCTCCAAGTACAGTAATCTGTACACTGTTGTCAGAATTATCTTCTTCCGTCCTGATCCTGCCCACCATATCCAGGTTTATCGCTGCTACTGTTTTATCGAGAGGAATGATTGGATTGTTGGCATAAAAGCCTGAACCTGTCAGGCCAATTTCTTCTCCCGATACCCATAAAAAGCCGATGCTTCTGGCAGGCATTTTCTTTTCCTTCAGGTAAGCTTCGGCCATTTCCAGTAATGCAACCGATCCTGAGGCGTTATCATCCGCGCCATTAAATACACCTCCCTGGCCGTCTGTTCCCAGATGGTCATAATGTGCCATGTAAATAACATATTCATTCTTCAGTTTTGGATAACTACCTTCAATAACGCCAAATACATTGGGGGCATTGAATTCCCTGTTATTCTTGTACAGATCAACCTGGAAGGTTTTATTACTGATAGCGAAAGAATGGGGATCAAGTGAGTCATCGATCTTTTTCTGCAGATCATCCAGTGTAAAACCAGATCCATCCAGTAATTGATCTGCCACTTCTCTGTGTATAATAATAATCGGGACTGGCATTTGACCAAACATCCCTGATTCGGGAGAACCCTTGACGCTCTTCGATGATCCGAAAAAACTTTTAATAAAGGGTGCCATATCCAGAATGCTGTTGAATCCCGACTTAGGATCCATGACAAGCAGGATCCCTTTAGCCTGTCTCAGGGCAATTTCCTGGTATTTTATCATAACATTCTGCATTTCGTTCCACTTTTCGCCGAATTTGGAAGCCTTTCCTGATTCATCCAGCGGGGCACGGTTCATGATCAGAATAAACTTGCCGGTAATATCTACATCTGCAAAGTCGTCGTAATTATAATCGTTTTCTACTATTCCGTATCCTGCGAAAACAACTTCTCCGTTCATCGAAAAATGTTCCGATTTATCACTCCCGATAATAAAAAAATCCTCTTTCAAGACTTCAGGATCTTTATCAGCCGATTCAATGGTGATCTGATTCCTTTCAAAATCGTAATTGCTCTCGATCATCGTGTATTGTTGAAAATAATCCTGATTGTCATCCAATGCTTTTAATCCCAGCAATCTGGCCTGGGCAGCCAGGTAATTCCCGGCAATAATCAAACCGGGCTCACCCGTTGCCCTTCCCTGCAACTCATCCGATGCAAGAAAATACATGTGAGATTCAAGGTCTGGAATGGTGATCGATTCAATACCAATTTTCTGTGCACTTGATTGGGCAAAAATAAATAGGGTTTCCTGTTTAATTGGTTAAATGTTTGTAAATCAGTTACTATTGTTAATAATTACATCAAAAATAAATTGGTAAATGCAAGGTGTATGTTTATTATTGCAAATAAACACTGCACCTATGTATAACTATATCTCTGAAAATCAACAAAAGATCGAAGAATTTAAGACTGATTTTGAAATGGCCCTTGATCCAAGGAATCGTTGGATTCAATTGAGCTCCATTACTCCCTGGGATGATCTGGTAGGTGAATATATCAAGAGCCTGAATGATAAATACGGTGCTCCGGGTTTAAATCCGCGGGTGGCAGTAGGCAGCCTGATCATAAAACATAAGCTTAATCTGTCCGATGAAGAAACAGTCAGGACCATCCAGGAAAATATTTTTATCCAATATTTTCTGGGACTCGACAGGTACCACCCGGAACCATTGTTTCATCCGTCGGTATTTGTTGACCTGCGTAAACGTATGGGTGTTGCCAATTATGATAAGGTAAGCCAGAAGATCATTCAATTTGCCCGTAGTGAAGAGCTTAAAGAAAAAGGTAAAGGACCTAAGCGTGTGAAAAAGAACTGGGGCATATTACAATTAGATGCCACGGTAGCAGACCAATATATTAAGTATCCAACGGATCTGGATCTGCTCAATGATAGCAGGGAATGGAGCGAGGAAATAATCGATATAATATTTGAGGCCAGCATGTTGCCGAAAAAGCCACGTACTTACCGACGCGTGGCAAGGCAGGATTTCCTGAATGTGGCCAAGAAAAAGAACAAAACCGCAAAAGAAATCCGCAAAGCCATCAGGAAACAATTGAATTACCTAAATCGGAACTTTGGGTATATTGATAACATGTTAGATATGTTCGAGCAAGGGGCCTTCCCATTGAACCATACAGAACAGAGGTATTTATGGGTGATACGGGAAGTGTACCGCCAACAGAATTATATGTACAGGAACAATACACACCAATGTGAGCATAGGATTGTGAGCATTCATCAGCCCCATGTGCGTC
>JADHVS010000023.1 GCA_016783865.1 Bacteroidales bacterium | reverse complement strand
ACCTATACTGCAAATGGCAGACCCGAAACAAATGAAAACTGCTATGTTCATATACTTACAAGCAAAGACCGGGGGGAAACCTGGGAAGGTCCTAATCTTATTACAACAGGCAGGTCATGGGAGCCGGCGATGGTTCAATTACCTGGCGGTGAGCTGGAGATGTTTTATTCCAGCGAAGCACGTTGGTGGCCCGGTACTGACTTAAACCAAGAGATTCATGTAATCAGGTCAACAAACAACGGGCAGTCCTGGTCATATCCGGAGGTAGTTGCATATTTCCCAAATAAGCGTGATGGCATGCCGGTCCCTGTACTTTTACAGGGCAATAAAGGGATTATTTTTCCCATTGAATGTGTAAATCACTGGCTGTCACCATGGATTATCAGGCGAGAGTTAGATGGGAATTGGGTACTTCCGGATCCTATCCTGAATAACGGACCTACCCGCTGGGCAGTTTATGGTTTAAGTGGTTTTGGAGGTGCTCCATATATTGTCCAGTTACCAACCGGAGAGACGGTTCTTTCTGCTCATGTCGCCCGTGGCGGTGATTGGCATCAAAGCAATATGCAGGTACTGGTTGGGGATAATAATGGCCGGAGTTTTGAGAGTCTGACCACTCCATGGGGTGACATACCTCTTGACCAGGGGGCAATTACCAATTCACTTTTCCTGAAGGACAGCGAGACCATTGTAGTGATTTCTTCCAGGAATGTAGCAGATGGTGGAAGTGCCATTTACTGGCTGGAAGGTAAAATCGTTACAAAGTAACATACCTCCCCTTCAGCCTTGTCCCTGCATAAAATAGCCCGGATGAGGTAGAGGCGGCGCCGGTTTTCGTAGCCGATCTGTCGGCTTATTTTTCGTCGGGATAATCCTCTTCAGGCAATTCAGGTTCTTCAGGCAATTCAGGTTCTTCAGGCAAATCAGGTTCATCAGGTGGTGGGGGTTCCGGAGGATCTTCAGATGGTGAAGGTTTAACTTTTGCTTTCTTACCAGGCTTTTTCTCCACCGCAACATCTGCCGTAACCTTTTTCTCTTTGGGTGAACCTATCAGGTAATCAGGAAGGCTCATACCTGCCTGCTGGAACAGGTCTTCAAGAGGAGGAATCGATTTAAGCAAACCGGAGAAGAAATTAGCCGTTGCCGGAGTTTTGCCATCTGCACCACTTGACATGGTATCCCATACGGTTACCTTATCAATTTTCAGGTTCTTGATCGCTTCAACCTGCTTACCCACCAATTCGGGTAACTTATCTGCAATCATATACAGGACAGCCTTCTGTGCATCATTTTCTGCTGCATCTACCAGCTTCTTAAATCCTTCTGCCTGTTTAGACAGTACCTCAAAGATACCTTTACCCTCTGCTTCCATCTTCATGAATATGGCATCGGCATCACCCCTGGCATGCCTCCTGGTTTGTTCGGCTATGGCTTCAGCTGCTATTTCGATTTTTTCCTTATCAATCTGAACCGGTATAATGATATCAGCCCTCTGGGTGGCTTCTTCACGATGCGCCCTGCCTATTTCTGCTTCTTTTTCAGCCACATAGGCTTCCTCGAGTGCTTTGGCCTGGTTTACCTTTTCGGATGCTACCGCTTTTTTCTCAGCTTCTGCTTCCTTCTCTCTCCTGGTGGCATTGGAATTGGCAATTTGAATGGTCGCCGTATTTTCTCCCTCAACCGCATTGGCATTGGCATCAGCCACCTGTATTCGCTGGTCCCTCATGGCATTTGCTTCACCAATGGATCCATCCCGGTTCTTTTCTGCTACACTCTTCTTGGCAGCATTGATGGCATGGGCAGCTGCCACCTTACCAAGAGCCTCAATATATCCGGATTCATCATTAATATCTGTAACGTTAACGTTGATCAGCTTAAGACCAACCTTTTTCAATTCAGCTTCCACATTACTTGAAACCGCTTCCAGAAAAAGGTCCCTGTTGCTGTTTATCTCCTCAATGTCCATCGTTGCGACAACCAAACGAAGTTGACCGAAGATAATATCCTTGGCAAGATTGCTGATCTCTTCCTGGTTCAATCCCAGTAAACGTTCTGCAGCATTCGTCATAACACCCGATTCTGTAGTAATCCCAACAGTAAAGATGGAGGGGACATCTACCCGGATGTTCTGTTTACTCAGCGCACTTCGCAAATTGATTTCAATCGGTAAGGGAGTAAGATCAAGAAAGGAATAGGCCTGTATCACAGGCCAGATAAATGAGGCACCCCCATGAATACATCTGGCGGACCTGGATTCCGCCTCTTTTCCTTATACCGACTTTACCATAAATAACCAGGATCCGGTCTGAAGGACATCTTTTATACCTTCTGAGGAAGCTGATAATGAGGATGAATACAAAGAGTATTCCCAGGGTGACAACTATAACAGAATACTGACCCATAATATTTTAGATTTAAGGTTATTAACTATGCTTAACTAATAAAATTTGATTGTCGATTACATCAACTACCTCAACTACATCTCCTGTTTTGATATCCTCCTTCTCGTCGGTTATGGCATCAAGGATCCTGAATCCCTGAACCTTGATTTGTATCTTGCCCATTCTTTTCCTTTCTGCCGGAATAGTGAGATAGGTAGTACCAATCTTCCCGATGGCATTCTTCAGGTTCAGGTTGCCTTCTTCGGTGAGTTTCCCCATCAGATAGACAATCGTTGACATGATGGTCATCATCAGCAGGCCGGCCATGATAGATACAATAAGGGTGAAACCCATGTTTCTCCCGGCAGCCAGGCAGGCTATTCCCGTCCATCCAAAAAGGGTAAAAAATCCGACCAGGTTTTTTATGCTCAGGTACTGAAAACCTATGCCTGTGTCCGAATCAATCTCCGTGTCCACATCCATATCAGCAGAAGCACCGTCAAAATCACCTCCAATTAAAGTCATGACCATCATGATCACGAAAATCAGGGTGAAAGGAATGGCAATTATCCAGTATACTTTTTCAGATATCAGCATGCCCTGCCACCAGGTTTCTAATAAAAGTTCCATTTTCTTACAATTTGTATCTAAAAAGGATGCAGTTTGGAAATTTAGTAAAGTTTAAATGAGGCATGTCGATTAATTGTTTTATTATCTTAAGTATTTGATTAATGAATCTCCCCGCCGCAAGCAGCGGGGTATCATGCTCGTTAATATTTATTTCTTCGCCGCAAGCGGCGGGGAACTAACCCCTAATGAGATTAGATACTTAAAGATAATAAATGACTCTCTTATAACCAGGAAAAAATAATAGTTAATTTGCCTGATTATCAGATACTTATCAACAGCTCGATATTAAATATTTTTTTCAAAATTGACGAAGAACCCACTATCACCGGAATTCGCACAATATAATCGATAAAATGCTAATTTTGTTTTCAGCCTTGGTGTTCATTGAGGCAAATTGTATTTGTAACACAATTCCAAACAACTGAATATCAAAATCTTATCCAGTTTTTTAGACGTATTTTTACTATCAAGTGAGACAGTTTTTAATTATTGCATGCTTATCTATTTGCCTTTACCGGCCTACCTGTGCACAGGGTTTCACGAACAGTAACCTGCCGATCGTAATTATTAATTCTGATTTAGGGGTAGAAATCCTCGATGATCCAAGGGTGCTGGCATCAATGAAAATTATTGACAGGGGCCCCGGCCAAAGAAATTATGTAACAGATCAGAATAATCCAGTCTATCTCAATTATGACGGAAGAATTGACATAGAGATCAGGGGATCCTCTTCCTCGATCACAGAGAAGAAGCAATACGGCTTTACTACCAGAGAGGCTGATAACTTTTCAAATAATAATGTAAGCTTATTGGGCATGCCCGGTGAAAACGACTGGATACTTAACGGCATGGTCTTCGATACTGCCTTAATACGCGATTATCTCTCCTATAACCTGTCAAGACAAATAGGAGAATATGCCACAAGAACAGTCTATTGTGAAGTGATGATAAATGGTGTATACAAAGGGCTCTATGTCCTCCAGGAAAAGATTAAGGCCGACGATGACAGGGTAAATATTATGAAGATTAGTACGACAGATAATTATTTCCCCCATGTTTCAGGAGGATATATTACCAAAGCTGATAAAACCACAGGAGGTGATCCGATCGCCTGGGAAATGAAAGCCTGGAACGGTTGGACGGTGGGTTATATTCATGAGCTACCTAGCCCGGAAACCGTAACAGTACAGCAAAATGACTACATCCATAACCAATTTCTATTACTGGAAGAAAAAGCATATAACGGTGACATTTCGGTTGCAACCGGCTTTCCTTCAGTAATTGATATTCCGTCATTTATTGACTTCATCATTATTAGCGAGCTTGGTTCAAATGCTGACGCATACCATTACAGTACTTTCTTTCATAAGGACAGAAACGGAAAATTAAGAGCAGGACCGGTCTGGGATAACGATCTAACCTATGGAAACGATTTGTACTTCTGGGGATTAGACAGAAGTAAAACAAATATATGGCAGTTTTCTAATGGTGATAATGAAGGATCCCGATTCTGGAGGGACCTTTTCTACAACACTATGTTCAAGTGCTATCTGTCAAAAAGGTGGAACGAACTTATTCAACCGGGCCAACCATTAAATCTTTCCAGCATAGAAGACTTTATCGATCAAACCGTTGCTACAATCAGTGAAGCTGTTGTTAGAGAGAATGAACTTTGGGGAATGGGGGGAAAACATCAGCATCAAATTGACGACATCAAATCTTTTCTCATTACAAGGATCGCCTGGATAACCGCTAACGTCGGTTCCTATTCTAACTGTAGCAATGTTATTGTTCCGCCACTGGTTATTACAAAAATCATGTACCATCCTGCAATCTCCGTTGAATTCCCGGACGAAGATGATCTGGAATTTATTGAGATCTGGAACAACGGAGATCAGGCCATCAACCTGACAGGTATATATTTCAGCGGGACAGGACTTGTCTTCCAGTTTCCTGTCAATTCAACCCTGAGTCCCCACTCATCACTAATTCTTGCCAGCAACGCTTCAGTTTTTCAGGCTAAGTATGGTCTTGTCCCTTTTGGCCAGTTTACCAGGCATCTATCCAACAAGAGTCAAAACCTGATATTGGCCGATGGTTTCGGCAACATAATAGACAACGTCTTTTATTATGATACCATACCCTGGCCTGATGCAGACGGCAACGGCAATTACCTGAAGTTGACTGACCCTGATCTGGATAATAACATGGCTGCAAACTGGATATCATCAAAGGAAATAATTGTGTCTGACAATAATATTCCTGCCAGTATTGATCTCCAGTTGTACCCGAATCCTGTAAGTGATTTCCTCAGAATTCAGGCCAGATCTGAGATAGGATTACTCAGTGTGTCTGACATTCAGGGTCGTTTGCTGGAATCCGTACATGTCAACCATAAAAATTATGAACTTGATATGAGCCGATTCATCAGAGGCACATATATCATAAGGATTATCACTGCAGATAAAACTTATGCAAGGAAAATAGTAAAGGATTAACCCCTTCAGCCGAAACAGCCAGTCCATCGACTTTTACCAGGGTATTCTGAATTTCTTCAGGACTGCAATATCAATTCTAAAATCCATAAAAATCACCTCTCCGCCTGGGTATTTTCCCCAAACAGTTCGACTGCCCTGGTTGCATCAATTCTTTCTTTCTCAGTCTGGGCTATGGTGAATTCACCATAATAATCCGCTTTTCGACCGGGATGAGGAATGATCATCATCGGAATCAAACTCAGTATATCGTTGTAACCGCCTTCGTAAGCACGAATTATAATGCGGGTGTCGGGAGACAATTGCTGTAATTCTTTTATGAGCTCTTTTGTTGTCATGATTGATGATTTTCTATTACTGTATGATCGCAGGGTAAACACCTCTTCCCTGAATATCCCTGTAAAGTACCCCCCAGCGATTTAAGTTTTTGATAATCACTCCAGTAAATCTAACGGGCAATCCTTCCAGAGTTTTAAAACAAATACATTTTCAAACGCCGTTGATCGCTTCCAGGAGTATTCCTTAAAGTATCCTTCTGTCTTGATTACTTCCCTGTCGACGAGGCCAAAAAGGTATAATCCATGTTTAAATGCCCGCACCTCTAAACAGCTATTATTTGAATTATAATAAGAAACAGGCAGATCAGCAAGCATCGGGAAGGCTTTAAAGTATTTTTCAGCATAAAATTCGCATGACCTCATTTTATCGCCATACCTCGACAGAAGATATATAGTAAAATCAAATCCTACATTGCCGATTTCTTCACTTTCATATCTGTCAAACCATGCCTTGTTGAACGAATGAGCAAAAGCCCGGTATACTCCTGAAAACAATTCCACAGGATCCTTCATGGCTGACCGGCCTGTTCTTGTCAGCAGCATTTTATTTTTGCTGGTCCTTACAAACCTGGCCAGCTTTAGAAGAATATGTACCATTCCTGCAGGAATGAAGTCATCTTCATTCATGACTTTCGGGGGGAGCACTAAATCATAATCCTGCTTGAAAATTCCCGCTGAATGAATTTCACTGACTGCCTTTCTGGGCAATTTCCCGGTAACAGTGAGCTTCAGTCCCTTTTCAGGATCAATTTGATTTAGTATAATCATGGCCGCCTTAACCAGCTGCAATTCTGATACAATATGAGCATCCAAGTCATCACGAAGTCCGATAATCTGCTCTGATACAGGATCATTGACGATATAGAACATCTGGGAAGGAGAAAGTCCCTCAAAATCAGGATGGGGCATCCTGTTTTGCTTATCCGTCACTATCCTGGCAATTTCATTCAGATCTTCAATAGAATTCACCTTTCCGCCTCTCCTGTCGATCTCTTCCTGGATTTTCTTATGTATTTCATCACTTGGTTTCATGAGAAAATAATTTAATTAACTAATTGGTTTCATGCAACTTACCAGAATAATATTTTCGAATGATTACAGTGCTTTTGAACGACCTCCTTACCCGCAATTTTATTTGCGGTCCCACTTTTTACTTCAATACCAATTATACTTTTACCCCGCTCAATAACAAAATCAATTTCACTATTTAAATGCCTCCAGTAATAAACTTCAATTTCAGATGTCCTGGATTTATTTACCAGGTGAGTACCAATGGCCATATTTCCACAATATGGCCCCATTCTTCTGAATCTGTTCTGGTTTGCTCAAATGATTGTCCATACTGAACGGATAACAATGCATTGTTATAAACCTGCAACCTTGGACTTGATCCCCGTTGTCTCACTTTTTCAATATAATACTTTCCCAAACCTTTAACCAAACCGGCTGAATCCAGAAGATTTAAATAATGAGCAAGCGTTGTGGTATTTCCTGCAGCCTGGCCCCAGCCTAAATCAAAGTGATCTCCGGTTTTGTATAATAGTTTTCGCTCTTCCAGTAACGAAGCATGAAATCCAGGTTTTCTTCCAGGATGCTTTCCTCCTCCTCACCCGGAAAACTGAGTACCCCGAAACCGATGATTCCGGTAAGGTAAAGGCTGCATTCCCTGCTGATCTCCGGTGAAACCAGTAATTCGATCGCCTCTTCCCTGCTTTTCTCTTCATCATATAGCGGATTATCAGGATCGGGAATGTACTCGTTAAATCCATACGCCAATTCAATGCCGGATTCGGGGTTAAAAAATACAAATCCCGGCAGGTCTTTCACCTCATCATCTAAGTAAAGTTTATCCGGCATCCCGGGTAATCTTTTCTTTTTTCCCCTTTTTACAGCTTCCCGTTCAGCATCCGGTGAAATCCGTAATGATCTTTTATAATATTCCATGAAATCCAGTGCAAATATTCCGGCCTGTTCCATTTTTTCGAAAAAAGCAATGTTTTTCCCTTTGTTGAAATCCAGGAATGCTTTGGATTGCATCGTCAATACTTCACGCTGTTGTTCAACCATGCCTCCAAACAGGTTTCTGCCCCTGGTTGATTCTCTTTCCTTTAAAACAAAACCGGGATCGTGCGGCAAAACAGCCGAAGTACCGGAAAACCACCATCCATTTTTCCACTTTACAAAACTGCAGGTCATGATGGTTTTATCTTCTTGCAGGTCCGGAAGGGTTTCATACGATTTAACAGTAACCGGCAAAACAGTCCCCGTTGCCATGTGCTCAAAATAGAGCAAGCTGTTTTCCTTTTTTTGAAATAGATAAAAGCCTGTCTTTTTTTCACTGATCGCCATGATATCCTCAAAGAGCGGATGGTCCCTGCCAAGGATATGCGCAAGCCAGTCTTTTCCACGCAGGGCAAGCAGGGGATATATAGTCGACAGGATGTACGTATCCACTATTTCATAAATAATCACCGGTAGTTTTTGCTCCAATTCATCTTCCCTCATATCTTCCTTCATGTCTTCCATTCTATCAGCTATCTCTAAAAAACATTCCATCCTGTTGAAATGGAACAGATAGGAATCGAGAATAATGAATTCTATCCGCTTCCTGATGACGAAAAAATCTTCCTCACCGGGTGATAGGGAAAGGAATTCCTTTAACCTGTCATTCCCGGGGGCCCTTTCATATTCTTCATCCAATAGCTTATTAATTTCAAACCCCAGGTTGAACAGGTTTAAGCTGACAGGTGTAAAAACCGTTTCCCTGTAAAGTGTTGTGCTGAAAAAATACCACAACAGGAAGTAAACTTCTTCCAGGTTGACTTCATCAGGGTAATAATTAACAGTGTGATAAAAAGGAAGATCTTTCCCGTACAGCTCATTATGCTGACTGGTGAAGGCCCTCCAAATACCCGTTTCGGAAACAATATCCTCAAGGTAACAGGCAAGGTAACAGCAAAGGTTCGCTCTTTCATCTTCTTCCAACAATGAAACGATATTTTCGTGAACGGATGATTCGACAATTTTCTTTATCCGGTTAGATAATTCCATGTAATAATAATCACTGGGGCCGGGCTTCTTATAGGGATGAAAACTCAGCCACCGATCGAGATAAATCCGTTTTTGCGTCCTGGCCATTTATTTTTTAAGATTTATGCTTTGAATGTAACAGAAAAAATGTTTACTTAAGCAGTATGAATCAGAAAAAATTTTAACGGTACCAGATTGGACATTGATGACCGGGAATAATAAATACCATCCTGATCCTTCCTTTTCACAATTGGATTTGTGGGGCAATAAACATGAAGTTCAGCTGGAGGACTTCAAAGTGGCCAGGGAGTATGTCCGGTCCCTTAAACTGAAGTCCCAGACCGATTGGGACAAGGTTGTAAAAAGCGGGAAACTTAAAGGCATCCATATTCCTGCTCATCCTGACAGGGTTTATAAGAACCATGGCTGGAAGAACTGGGATGACTGGCTGGGAACTGAAGATCCCCCTGAGCCTGAGAAACAATCCTCATCCAATGTGTTCGCTGCTCCTGCCGGGGAAAACTTATGGTCATCTACCGTTAAATCAAAATGGATGAATTTTTTTGAAGCCCGCCAGGTTGTCCGGGAATATGGTTTTGAATATCAGGAGGAGTGGGAGCTGCTCATAAATGGAAAATTTCCGGAAAGGGAACCACTACCGGATCACATCCCCGGAAACCCGGACCAGGTATACAGTCATGTCGGATGGAAAGACTGGAAAGACTGGCTGATGCACACGGATAAGCAAATCAGTTATACTGAGTTTTACAAGAGCCGGGATTTTGTCAGGTCAAACAGGATCGCCGATAAAGGATCCTGGCGTAATTTTCTGAAGGTAAACACCAGACTGATAATTGACTACCAGATGGTATTACCTGAAAGGCCTCACCTGGAATACAGGGATTCGGGCTGGAAAAGCTGGGAAGATTGGCTGGGAAATGAAATCAGTTACCGGGACTTTAAATCCACAAAAAAGTATATCCACTCCCTGAAACTGAAAAACAGGCAGGAATGGCAGGCATTCTGCCAGGGCCAAATTACTCATATACCTAAAAGAACCGCAAACATCTTTGCGTATCCTGAAATCGCCTACAGGGATGAGGGATGGAAAGACTGGAATGACTGGCTGGGAACCGCAAGAACGGAGGAGGTTGCTTCCACTCCCCCTGAAACGCATGAAATTATCATCGATTGTAAATGCAAAGGCAGGATAGAGCATTGTCCCGATTGTGACGGAAAAGGATACTATACTGTCAGGTTATCCTGAAACAAGTTCAGGATGACCTAATAATAACTTTAAAACAGCCTCTTTGGTTTTTCTATTACTCCTGCAAAAAATGCAGGAACAACGCCACGGGACGGTATACGGCATGGGCGAACTTGGAGAAGACGAGCAACAGGACGAGTTCCATCGAGATTACGGTATGGATAATGAACATCACCTGGTTGGTTAAGGAATCTGCATGGAAAAACACAGCCGCCTCGAGCCAGAATCCGGTGAAACCGGCCAGCCAGAGAAAGGCCAGGAAAAACCAATCGGAAAGGCTGCTTTTAGCATAAAAATGGGTAGGCTTGACCAACCGGTAGTATATAGCAAGCGTGGCCCCGTACATCATCATCAGGCCGGCAACGGTCCCCAGTATCCTCGATGGCCACCAGACATCGGTGGCCGGATCCTTTAAAATAAAATCCAGTATGGTGGCCAGCAGTAAACCCAGGAATCCCATCATGATCATCCAATGGACAAACCAGGGTTTCACAAACCACGGTTTGGGCGACCAGTAAGCATCATCCTGCCTGTCACATTCTTTATACCTGTTCATGGTCACCAGCTCACCGGCTGTTTTCATAATGGCCTTCCGGATTTTTGTCAGCAATCCTGACCGGCTGGATTCTTTCCCGGTTTTTTGCTTTGATATCCCCCTCAACATTTTATACAATCCAAATGTCGTAATTACCCCGATGAAAATAAATATATACGTCCCCAGGTCGTGGACCACATCAAACGGAAGCAGGTTGAAGATCCAACGGTTCACCTCATGATCAGGTTTAATGGTCATCAGGAAGAAAAACAAAACCACGGCAACGGCCAGGGTGATCCCTATAAATGCCCAGGGTCTGCGGAACATAAGTCTTGTCAATCCCGTCGGTTCATAATGAGCGATGGCATACCTGCGCAAGGCAGCAACATAATCTCCGGGCTCCGCTTCCCGCGGACAGGTCTGGGAACATTCACCACAACCATAACATAGCCATATCTCCTTGCTTGACAGGATTTTATCCTTCATCCCCAGCATGCCGTACCGGATCAGGTTCCTTGGGAAAAAAGCATTTTCCTCCGACAACTCACAAATTGCAGTACAATTCCCGCAACTATAGCACGCATTGAAATCCATCGTTCCGTATGATTGAATTTCCTTCGCGAGGCTAAGATCTAATACAGCCATAACTATTTTTTCAATTGGTAATAATAATATTCGTCCATGTCGTCCAGTTCCCCGGTCATAACAACCCCATACTTCCTGAGCGACATAAGATAATAGGTCACCTCAGCCGGACTCAGATCCAGCTCACCCGCCAGCTCAGGAATGGTTTTCGGGCCTTCCTCAAGGGCGGTACGGATGGCCCGCTTCATCCTGTTAAACTGTTTTAACTCCTCTTTTACCATGGTTGGTACCTGGCGCTCTTTTTTCACCTGGTCAATGGTCCGGGTAGATGCAGTTTTCTTTTCCATGATTTTAAACAGTTGCAATAAGTGAATCTATCATTCCTTCTATTTCATCATTGGTATAACCGATCAGGTCGATGGCATCGGCTGGACAAACAGGTGTGCACATGCCACAACCCTTACAGCTTGACGAGATCACCGTGGCAACCTGTTTCCCTTTATGTTCTTCCATTTTGATTGCGTCGAAAGGACAAACTGCTGAACACAGGTCACACCAGGTGCACCTGGCCGGATCGACATAGGCGATGCTCGGCTCAAGCTCAATCTTTTCTTCATGCAAAAGGGCATGTGTCTTGGCAACAGCCGATAGTCCCGATTTAATAGACTCCGGTATGTTTTTTGGCCCCTGGCATGCACCGGCAATGAAAATCCCATCGATCACCGTTTCCACCGGCCTTAACTTGGGATGCACCTCGTTAAAGAATTTATCCCTTCCCACAGGAGCCTTAAACAATTCTGCCGCTTTGAGATATCCCTGCGACGGGACCATCCCTGTAACAAGCACCAGCAGGTCAGGATGCATCTCAATTTCCTCACCCATAGTAAGCTGGTCGCGCACTTTCACTGAAATCTGCCCGTTCTCAATGTCCACATCCGGCGGATCATTATCTTCAAATTTCATAAAAAGGTCACCGTTCCTTCCTGCCTCCTCATAAAACAATTCCTGTTTCCCATACGTGCGCATTTGCCTGTAAAGGTGGATGCAGTCGATTCCCGGATTTAATTGTTTTATCTGGATGGCTGTATCGAGAGTTGTAGTGCAACAAATCCTTGAGCAGTATTTGCTTTCACCCTCAGTCTGGCAGCTCCCCACACAATAGATAAAAGCAATCTGACCTACTTTTCTTCCATTCCAGGATGAGATGCCGCCATCAGCCCTGATCGCCTCTTTCAGCTCCGGCAAAGTGATGACAGCCGGGTGGCTGCCATAGCCAAATTCCCCTTCCCCGGGGTTATAAGGGTCAAAACCTGTCGACAGGATCACTGCCCCAACCCTGATCTGTTGCGGTTTACCATTTTGACCAGCCTCCACAAAATTCAATGTAAAATCACCTACACTGCCACTCACCGATTTAATCTCAATACCGGTAAACAGCTGAATGTCTTTATTTTGGACCAGGTCATTTTTTAACTGTTCAACCAGGTCCACGCCGGTCCTCTCGCTGCCAGTCAGTTTCCCCCATCGCATGATCTTTCCGCCCACCACATCATTCCTTTCGAGCAGGAATACCTTTGTCCCCAGGGCAGCCAGGCCTATTGCTGCACGTATACCGGTCACCCCGGCACCAATCACAGCCACCGAATTCTCAGCATTGATCCATATTGGATCCAGGGCCCGTGCAAACTGTACCCTGGTAATACCGGCCATAACCAGTTGTATTGCTTTCTCCGTTGCCTCCGCCGGATGGTCCGAATGCGCCCAGGACCCCTGCTCACGGATATTCACATGAACATACTGATAGGGATTGAGCCCGGCCCGCTTGGCTACATTCCTGAAAGTGGGCACATGCAGCTTTGGAGAGCAAGACGCCACAACCAATCCCTCCAACTGGTTAGTTGTAATGTCATCCACCATCTCTTTCTGCGCAGAATCAGCACAGGCAAACATGGTGGTTTTCAGGATTTGTACACCCTCTATATCAGAGATCGCCGCTTCCACCTTGTCCACATCCACCACATCGGAAATGTTCGATCCGCATTGACATATGTATACTCCTATTTTCTTCATCATGACAGCTTTTTTAGATAGGTTGCCGTTTCAGCAGAAGCACCCCCCGCACTCAGAATTGTATCAGGGATATCCATGGGACCGGCAGCTGTACCGGCCACAAAAACACCTTCCATGGAAGTCATTGAAGGTGACACGAGCTCATCAACCATATCAATATATTGGTGCTGGTTGGTCAACGGTTTGGTTTCACCGAAAACCTCCAGTACACTCGTATTGGGCAGGAGACCAACTGACAGCACTACCAGGTCGTGTTCAGCCTCTGCCGGGCGGCCTTCGTTCTCAATATCCTCATAGTGCAGGACCAGGTTCCCATCTTCCTTTTCAGTGATCCTGGCGATCCTTGATTTTATAAATTCCACCCCCATCCCTTGTGTCTGGTCATAGAATTCCTGGAAACCCTTCCCGAATGCCCTGATATCCATGTAATAAATGGTCACATCCGCCATGGGTAGCGAGCCCAGCAAAAGCTGGGCCTGTTTTATTGAATACATGCAGCAGACTTGTGAGCATAGCGGATTCCCCATCGTATGGTCACGCGATCCGGCACACAGGATGTAGGCAATATTATCCGGCATCTTCCCGTCGCCCGGACGCAGAACCGTATTGAAGGGACGGGTAGGAACCAGCTGCCTTTCCATTTGCATTGAATGAACCACGTTTTTGAACCGGCCATAGCCATATTGCTTTTTTCTTTCTGCATCGAACAAGTTATAGCCCGTGGCAAGGATCACGCTCTTTGCTTCTACCGGGACCAAAACTTCTTTTTGCGTGAAATCAATGGCATCGGCCGGACAGGCTTTTTCACATGCCCCGCACAACGTACAGTTGTCGATGTCGATCGCAGCGATTCTCGGAGAAGCCGTACTGAAAGGTATGTATACTGCTTTCCTTCCGACCAGGTCATACTGGTACTGGTCTTTCACATTCACGGGACAAGCCTCTTCACACAACTGGCATCCCGTGCAATTTTCCTCCACTATATACCGTGGTTTTTTAACGACGGAACCCTGGTAGTATCCATTGACCCTGGTCAGGTCACGCACCTCACACCAGGTCATTACGGTGATGTTCGGATGCCTGTCGGTCTCCGACATTTTTGGCGTGGAAATACAGGCTGCACAGTCCAGTGTTGGAAATACCTTGCTCAGGTGGATCATCTTACCACCAATAGAATAATCTTTCTCCACCAGAAGCACCTTGTATCCCATATTGGCCAGGCTAAGGGAAGCTTCTTCCCCGGCAATACCTCCCCCGATCACCAGTGTATCGTATTGCATGGGGGCGTCTTTTGCTTTTCGACTGATTTCACTCATTACATCAATGCATTAGGGATTGGTTCCTTCGGCCCCCTCTTTCAAACCAGAGAGATCATTTGTGAATGTCTGGATATGCTTTACGAATGCTTCCGAACATACCGAGCAGATGGCTGCCATTTTGAGCCTCTTGGGCAGTATCCCCTTCTCATTCATAAGCTTATGGGTGCTGGAGACGATATTACCGGTGTTGGTCGTACATGTCTCACTATAAGGACAATCCGTCCCGTCTGCCGCAATAAACACCCCTTCGAATCCGCTTTCCAGGGCATGCAGGATCCACTTTGGCTTTATGCTGCCTGAACAGGGGACCGTTATGCAGTAAGCCCTTGGAGAATAGTGCATTTTAAGCAAACCCGCCAGGTCGATGGCCGGGTCAGAGATTTTTTCAGTGGAGAAGATGAGTATTTTCGGCAGTTCCTGCTGGTTGATCATTCCTATCCTTTTTTCAGATAGATCCTGAAATAACCATCTTCCTCAACAACGCCCAGGTATTCATGTCCTTTTTTAGACGCCCATTTGGGGATATCACTTTTGGTTCCTTCATCGGCTGACAGGACCTCCATAACCTGGCCGGAAGAGATATTGGCGATTTCTTTCTTTGCTGCCAGCAGCGGTCCCGGGCAAGAAGTGCCCCTCGCATCGACTGTAGAATCGATGGCCATTCCTTTTAATTCATTTGCATCCATTGTCTTATTGTTTTTATTTAGATAAACAGGTGTACATCAGCTTCCTGGGCTGAAGTGATATATTCATTGATCCCGCAGATATCATCTGCCAGCTCATTGAAATCTTCCAGTTTTTCGCCTCCCCAGATCTTTCCTGCCAACCCGCAAATATGAACTTTAACGTTGGTCAGCTCTTTTGCTTCCTTGAAAAACTCAATCCAGGTTTTGACTTTAAGCCTTTCGAGCGAGGCAAAAAATTCATCCTTCTTGTGAGACAGTTCTGCCAGGGTTCCCTTTTCACCTGCATTCTCTTTTTTGAATGCATGGGCACCCATGAGCAGTACATAAATATCCACATCCATGTCATCAGCAGCCGCACCACTAAGGATAACTCCTGCACAGGTTAATTTGTCCACGCTTCCTGAAAACAGCGCCATTGTCATTTTTTGTGCCATGTTTGTTTTATTTTGAGTTTAAATTAATCGACGAGGTAAAAGTGACTATTTTGGCTTTTCATTTTTATGTTATTGGTGTGATATAAAATATTTCCTGATAGTGATTTTGATCCTGTTTAAAATGAGACAATTGTCACATTATAGTTACTTTAGCCTTTTTAAAGAGCAACAGAAATGCGTGAAGAGGAAACAGGATGCCGCGATTGCATGGTAAAATCGATACCTGCCGGAAAACTTGACAGTGACCAGTTAAAGATATTAAGCGGTAATTGTGCCAGGATATCATTTAAAGCCGGGGAAAACATCATAAAACAAGGCTCCTTTACCACCAATATCGTATATATCAAATCAGGACTGGTTAAGGAACACGTTACTGGCCCCAACGGGAAGGACGAGATCATTAAGATCACCAAGGCACCGGCTTACATTGGTGTTCCATCTGCCCTGGGTGGAAGGATCCACAAATACTCATGTACTGCACTTGAACCAGCAAGCGTCTGTTTCATCGACCTGCATATTTTCAATGAGTTATTGCTGACCAATGCTTATTTTTCCCGGGAATTGATACTCAGCCTGAGCAAAGACCTGCTCGACCATTTCACCAGGTGCGTAAACAAGACCCAAAAGCAATTTCATGGCAGTCTTGCCGAAACCCTGCTGTATTTATCGGAAAAGATCTACTGCTCCGATTCATTTAAGTTGTCGTTAACGCGTACCGAACTGGGAGCGATGATAGGCGCAACGCGGGAAACGGTTACGCGTATCCTGCATGAATATACAGAAGACGGCCTGATCAGGATAGAAGGCAAGGAGTTCAATATCCTGAAAAAAGATATGCTTCAGCGGATATCGGATGCCGGATAGGGATACATCATGAGTATCTCTCCAGCGTTTTTCTGACCGATTCAGTAAACTGCTCCTTCAAGCCTTCCGGTTCCAGCACCTTTAACTCGTCCCGAAAAGCAATAAGATCAGTTAATAACTCATAGGTGGGATGAACTTTCACCCTGAATATGACTTCATCCTTTTTCTCCTCGATAATTTCCTGGCTTTCGTGAAGGGGTAATGTGACCAGGTACTGGGCCTGGGGCTTTCTGACTGAAAAGATTATTTCAGGTGGATCACCCGGAGGAGCGATAACGCCAATTGTATTCTTAAAATAGTCCTTCGGATCAAAATTCCGGTCGATATATTCTTTCCCTTTTACTACCAGCTCCTGGATCCGGTCGAGGGCGTATGTACGGAGTTCCTTCAATTCATCATTCAAACCGATCAGGTACCAGCGATGCTTATATTCCTTTAACAGGTAAGGGTGGACCAGAACCTCCTTTGGCTGGTCGGAATAAAAAGCCTTGTAGGATATCTGCAGAACGATCTTGTTCCTGATGGCATCGATAATCAGCTGGAGAAATTCACTGCCACCGACATAAGGGACCTTCTCAAACTGGACAAAATCATATTCTGCTTCTTCATTCATCAACCTCTGAACATTCACAGCATCCATGATCTTCCGGGCAGCTCCTGCAAAGCTGTCGAATATATTTACTCCCCTGAGCTGTGACAGCATCGTTGCAGAAAAGGCAATAGCTTCAAGTTCTTCCTCATTTAACGGGATATTATCTATAGAATATTCATTGTCTTCATAAATATACCCCTGCCTGTACCTGTTAAACTTTATTGGCGCAATGTATCCCAACCGCTCGTCTTCGCGCATGCTCCTGAGATCTTCCTGTATAGTACGCTTACCCACATGGTCCACTCCCAGCTCCAGCTCACACTCCTGCTGTAACTTACCTATAGAAGCAACCTTCCCATGCAGCAGGCAGCGGTTGATCACGCGATAACGTATAAGTGCATCTTTATTTCGTGGCATAATCCGGTGTTTTTTGCTATTTGATATCTAAAATATGAAGATTTTTATTACGATGCAGATACACTGCATCCTGCATATATATTATTGCATTAACAATTGCAATAAAATGGAAACAAAACAACATAAAACGATGGTTTTTTTCAAGGAAGGAGATCACAATGGCAGCAGAGTATGGAACAAGGAGTTCGACAACCTGGAATGCCTGAGAAATTATCTAAGGATCAAGACTATACAGCGATTTTCATTAAGAACGTTTGTCGATGGATTAGGAAAGCTTATGACTATCAAATCACACATTACACCTAATGAATTAACACAGGAGAATTATATGTGGTTGCAAGAGCATGATAATTCAGGTAATAAATTCATTATGGTTAACTTTAAGAGGTCCTGATGGAGTCACAACCGATAAAAACCGGATAAATAGTATTAACCTGAAAATAAAAGCGTACATTTGCCAAAATTCAGATTTGAGAGAATGAGCATTTATGAACCAATCCTGTTCTCACGATTAGTTCAATACTGCCCGCCTTTTTAAATCCATTTTTTAACTTTTATAACGGTTATTGAAAATTATACTTATCTCGCTAAAGTGGCTTTATTATACTGTATCCGGGGAAAAGCCGGGGCAGAAAGAAACTTCGGGCAAGGGAAGTTAACTCCGTTATAAATTATTTAACAACTTAATTTTTTTATTAATGAACATTTATGTAGGAAACCTTGATTACAAGGTGGATGAAAATGAACTGACTACCATCTTTGAAGAATATGGATCAGTAAGTTCTGCCAAAATTATCGCTGATAAATTTAGCGGCAGAAGCAAAGGCTTTGGATTTGTTGAAATGGAAAACGACGACGACGCCTCCAAGGCAATCAAAGGTCTCAACGGAACTACTCTTAAAAACAGGGAAATAACTGTTAATGAGGCCAGACCAAGGAAAGAGAACTATTAAAACAAGTAGAGGAAATTATTATGACACGAGGAAAAGTAAAATGGTACAATGAAGTCAAAGGTTTTGGCTTTATTGAATCTGAAAATGGAGATGATATATTTGTTCACCGGACCGGTATATTTAGTTCTTATGGCGGACTTCAGCCAGAACAAGAAGTTGTTTTTGAAATTAAACAAGGTGATAAAGGCTTATTTGCTACAAATGTGAAGTCAGAAGTCTGAATCATCTGATTTGAATTAATCAAAATCAGAATCCTAAAGATACCCGTTCGAGTTCAATGAACCTGAACGGGTATTTATTTCTCTAAATATGCGGCAATTAACCATCACAAGACAAATAACCCAGCGGACCGATGAATCAATCAATCGGTACTTCCAGGAAATCAATAAATATCCAATGATCACTGCCGAAGAGGAGGTTGAACTGGCCGTGCGGATAAAAAGTGGTGATGGCGAGGCCCTCGAAAAACTGGTTCTGGCAAACCTTCGTTTTGTGGTATCAGTTGCTAAACAATACCAGAACATGGGACTGTCGTTTCCAGACCTTATTAATGAAGGGAACTTCGGGCTGGTGAAAGCCGCAAAAAGATTTGATGAAACGAGAGGATTTAAATTTATTTCATATGCTGTTTGGTGGATCCGCCAGTCAATCATCCAGGCTATAGCCAATGATACACGGATCGTGCGGTTGCCCCTGAACAGAATCTCTTCTATCAATAAAATTAAAAATGCAATCCCCTACCTTGAACAGGAATTTGAACGGGATCCAACCGATGCTGAAATCGCAGAACACCTTGAATTAAGCGGTGAAGAAGTAAACATCGCAAATAAAATTAAAAAGCGCCAGGTATCATTCGATATGCCACTGTCGCAGGATAACGATAGTGAATTCAGCCTGTATGACGTTATACAAACGGGAAGTTTCCCATCTCCGGATAACGGATCAATGAAAGATTCTCTCGTTACTAACATCAACCGGGCCCTGAGCAAACTAACTAACAGAGAAGCAGCTGTCATAACAATGTCGTTTGGCCTTTTTGGATCACCAATGCACACGCTGAACGATATAGCAGTAAAATATGACATGTCGTCCGAACGCATCAGGCAAATCAGAACCAACGGACTGTATAAACTGAAAACCCTGCTGAAAGGGAACTATGCTTTCTTAGAACAATAACAGAATAAACCTAAAACCAAAAAAATATAAAGTAATCTATGGGCAGATCACAGGAAACGTTCAATAAGAAAGAAGTCAGAAAGAAAAAAGAGAAAAAAAGGAAAGAAAAGGAACAAAAAAGATTGGCCAGGAAAGATAGTGAATCAAAAGGAAGCATGGATGACATGATCGCCTATGTCGATGAATATGGTAATATATCCTCCAGCCCACCCGATCCCGCAAAAAAAGATAAGATCAAAGCAGAAGATATTGAAGTCAGCATCCCTGCCCGTGATTCTGATTATAATGGCAGTAATGAAAGAACAGGTGTATTGACCTTCTTTAATGATTCGAAAGGCTTTGGATTCATTCGGGATTCACAATACAAGGAAAGTATCTTTGTTCACATGAATAACTTTCTGGATGATATCCGGGAAGGTGATAAGGTTACTTTTACCCTGGAAAAAGGACCAAAAGGACCTTCTGCTGTCCAGGTTAAACTATCCAAATAAGCTGGCTTAATTCCTGCCCAGCTTTTTCAACATCCGTCCATGCTCAAAGACAGCCCTTACGAATCCGGGCTGAACATGATAGGGCAATCCATATTTATCTGCCATCGCCTTTACCAGTGGGGATATTCTGCGATAATGAACATGACTGATATTCGGGAAGAGATGATGCTCAATCTGGTAGTTTAAACCTCCAATAAACCAGGATAAGACCCTGTTTTTAGGTGAGAAATCTGATGTGGTCAATAACTGATGCACCGCCCAGTTATTCTCCATGGAACCATTCTCATCAGGCAAAGGATACTCCGATGTAGGCACAACATGAGCCGTCTGAAAAACAGTGGTCAGGATACACCAATACCTATTACGATCCAGCAAATGAGCACACCTGCAAACGAACTTATTAATCCAGAAAGAACTAAAACGTAAGGAGCAAGAAAGAGCAGAAGCATGAAAACAGTTTTAATTACAATGTTCCCGTTCCCATGTTTCGAAAGATTATTGGTCTCGAAATAGGTTGCTACCTTTTCCCTCAATTCCATCATAAACTCCTGCCGGTCATTCGAAGGGAATACTATTTTAGTCGTTACCATGATATTCAAATACCTGTATTATACAGTTAAGCCTGTATATATAAACAAGTTAAAGCCAGGAAAGTTCAGTTGGAAAATAAATTGCCGGTCAATTGACTTTGGCTAATACAAAACTCCAATATTGAAATTTGCCATTTCTGAAAGAATCGAACCGGTCTGTGCCCTCGGTGGCCGCAAATTTCGCAAAAATGCTTTTCAACCATCCAGGGATCTTATTCTGTATCATTCCCTCTCTGCGATCTGAATCCATTTCAAGACCCTTCGCCACATTTTTTGTAATCTCTGTCTCCCTTTTAATTTTAAATCCACAGTTCTGCAGCTTTTGACGAATTTCTTCCAATCTGCCTTTATCAATGACATCGGCAAACAAAAAATGACCTCCCGGATTCAGGATCCGGTGTGCCTCATTGAAAAATGTATCCAGACTGCTATAACAGCGTGATGACTCAACATTTACCACGGCATCAACCGTCTCCGCTTCGACCGGAATCTTCTCAGCCCTGCCTTCAACAAATTTTAAACCGGGGACATCATAAAAACGGTTACAAAAATCTATTACTGCGGATGATATATCTATACCAGTATATTCTTTTGGCTTATAATAACGGGAAATATAATCCGCGCCACCTCCCCTTCCGGAACCAACTTCCACCACCTTCTTATTCTCCAGCTCAACAGAATTCACTACATGATCATAAAGTTGGATACAATACCTGTTGTACTCATCTTCTTTTTCCAGCTTAATCATCTCATCACCATTCAGTCCTGCAAATCCGTAATTCATAAAGTTTACGGTACTGTCTTTATCGAAACGGTTCACCATTTTATGCCATATACGCCACATAGGCCTGCGTATTACAGCCGGCATTTCGCAATAATTATCTACAAAGTTTCCCATAATGATCGAATGTAATATTAAATTAATCTTCAATGTTAATCCGAATGAACAGATAGGTAAAATTAAAGGGATGTAATACCTTGATTAAGGGACGAAATAGAACAAATTGTGGCGAATGACACAAAATCAGTGGTGAATGACACACTTATTCAAAGTCGGTAATGGCTACCTTAACCTGCATCAGGTATTGCCTGGATACGGGAACAGTGTCGTCGCAACAATTTAATTTTAAACTGTAGGAACCATAGCTTCTGACCAGTTTATCTAAATATATCATGTTCACAATGCTGGTGCGGTGACAACGAAGAAAATTCCGTTGGTGAACCAATTGTGACTCTATATTTCTCAGGGTACTCCTCAAAAGCTTCTTTTCAACTACACCATTTCCCATGTAACAAATTTCTATATAGTTATCGGCCGATTTTATATAAACAATGTCTTTATATTTTAAATTCAGCTTGTCGGATTTGTTTTCAGATAAAATATCTATCTCATTTTCACCCCAGTTGTTTTCATATCCCTCAATTTTTGCCAGGTACTCTTTGTTCTGTTCCTGGAAAATGCCAACGGCATGTTTTAATGATTTATACCTGTAGAGAATGATCAGGGTGACCAACGGGAGCAGGTTTACCAGGGCTACTTTGAATATGATATAAAGCGACATGTTTACCTTTCCCACGTAACGGATATAAAATGCAAAAGAGGCTGAAGTAAAAACCATGAACAATAAGCTCAGACCCAGGGGCGGGCCAAATTCCCAGTCGGTAATTGCAAACAATTTCGGAAGGAGTAATGGAACAAGGATAAGAATAATAAAGGTGACCAGAAACGTAATCGCCCCAAATCCGGTCACAAATAACAGGCGGTTGTTGTAATCAAGCATTTCCAGCGGGAAGGGCTGAAAAAACAGGATAAACAGAAAAACACCAAAGCTCATAATTAACAACCGGCCCAATTCGAGCTTTAGTGAGCTCAATATATAGCTTTTACCATTGTTCAACAGTGGGATATATTTTATGCAATTTACAAAAATCAATTCTAAAACCGAATTATTGCCAGTCTGACTGGAAAAAAGGGAAGATCTGCTAATTTTTGGGATAAGACTCAGGTTGAAATAATTTACATCCTTTTGTTACTTTTACAGAAGATATTTAACAAGGAGTATATATGAATTTCAGACTGTTCGCCGTCATTTTGTTTATAAGCCTTTCATTACACTGTTTTTCCCAATCCTATAAGGTAACCATTGAAATTTCCAATTTCCCAAATGAAAAGATCATTCTTACCCGGATTCACGGGGATAAGGTCCTGACTGTCGACAGCATCAGGTCTCCCGGTGAGAAATTCGGATTTATATTGCCTGAAAATACACCTGTTGGAATGTACCGCCTTATCCTGGGTAAAACGAAACGTGCCGAATTCCAGGGTGGCCCGCCCCAATCACTCGACATCCTTTTCAATAAGGAAAACATTAGCATCAGCACCGATTTTTATTATCCGGTCGACAGTATTAAGGTCTATGAATCTGAAGAAAATAAACTGTACTACCAGTTTCTAACTTCATTCAATGACCTGGAAGACCGAAAACACATGGTTTATCCACTCCTGACCACCTACCCCCGGAATACTGATTTTTATGATCAATTGCTGGACGAATTTCACAATCTGCAACATGATCAGTTACAGCTCATTGAGGATTTGTCAGGGAAAAATCCGGAATCATTCGCCTCCGGCGTGATCAAAATGCACTGGTCCCCATTCCTCGATGGCACCAAAACGGAGATGGAAAGAGTCGTGTACATCAGGGAACATTATTTCGATGAGCTCGATTTTTCGGATCCTTCGCTGCTGAACAGTAACATGTATGCTGACAAGATCATCCGGTACCTGTCTTTATACAGAAATCCCAGACTCACCCAAACAGAACAGGAAGACCTGTTTATCGAAGCGGTCGACCAGATTTTCCCGAATATCGTACCTCATCCCGATGTGCAGGCATTTGTCCTGGAATACCTGGTGAAAGGATTCGAACAATTCAAGTTCGAAAAGGTTTTGAACCACATTTCTGAAAACTACCTGGATGAAAGCTGTGAGGCAGAAAACAAGGATATGCTGAAAAAAAGACTGGCGGCCTATAAGAAGATGGCTCTCGGGAATATTGCACCGGATATTATTATCGAAAATGATGGCGGTGAAATAATTGTCCTGTCTGAAATAAACCATCAGTATGTCCTGGTTATGTTCTGGGCCACCACTTGTCCGCATTGCAATTACATGATCCCCAGGCTGAAGAAATGGTATGAAGAAAACAGGGATGTCGACATGGAGGTACTTGCCATTTCCATTGATACCAGCACTTCCGAATGGCGGAATAAGCTGGCAGAATACGAACTGCCCTGGATAAACTGCAACGAGAATGGTGGATGGAGCGGCAAGGTAGCCATCGATTATAACCTGTACGCTACCCCAACGATGTTCATCCTCGACAGGAACCTGAAAATCCTGGCAAAACCGGTTACTTTATATGAATTTCAAAGGGAAGTTAGCAGCCTGTAATAATTATTTTTTTGCTTATTGTTTAATCGTCCCGGATGTCAAATCGAAAACGCAAAAAGATCTACAAATTCACCCATCTGAAAGAAGCTGGCTTCAGATGCCATTGGCTTTACATGGCTGGAGTAAGATTTGGAGGAGCGTTTTATGGAAGCTGGAAGGTAAAGAACACCCAGACAGATATCAAGATCACCAGTTACTCCTGGCTTAACAGCTAATCTTCTTCACTTGTGGACTTGTAGACTCGAAGACTTGTAGACTCGAAGACTCCTACTCATCATCCTCCGGGATTTGTTTATCCCGTTTCCTTTCGTACTTCTTTTTGTTCTTGTGAATCTTATGGGTAGGAATTGAGTGCTGGCCGGTCTCCACAAGTGCTTTTCTGGCAGCCGATTTCCTGGCCTTTTCTTTATCTTCTTTGGTCAGCCTGACTTTCTTTATTTTCTTTTTTCCCGAAGGCATATAACCTTTTTCTATATTAGATCAAGCATATCCCGCCAGCTGAAGGTATATTTTATTTTCCTTGTTTTCTTCATTGAAGGAATGGATACCTTTTTGCTTGCATGTAATTTTTCTGGCGCTGAGGGGATATAATACATTGCACCAGAATAATCCGGTGGCTCCTCTCCTGCCATCCTCTCTAAAATTACTTTGTCCACTTTCTTTTCTTCCATTTCCAGCGATTCAGGCGCAGGTTCTGCCATATCACCATCCACAGGAATGATTTCGGCGAGTTTGCCAATCATGATCTCCAGCTCGGGATGGTCCATCTCCACCCTTATCTCCAATAAAAATGCCAGTATCCTTTTAAGTAGTTTCTTTTTTACTGCACTGGCCTGGAAGATTGAGAATGAAGGATCGGAATAGAAATAGAGCCCGCTCCTCTGCTTTATGGGTGCATTAAAACCAAGAATATTGCTTCGCATCACACGAATATCATCCCGGAGGGTTCGCTCTGAAACACCCGTATCCACTCCCCTGTTCTCGGTGAGTGCTTCCGAGCAGGCCACCATGAGATCCTTGATGGTCCATTGCCGGTGTCGGTTCGACAGGCAAAGGTCGATGGTTTTGTACCGTATGAGTGCATTTAAATTGGCAGGCATTGAATTATTTTTTTCTCATTGCAAATACACTGCATTCTGCCCTCCTAAATTTACCAAAGAATTTACAATTAATCTCAGATGGAGGGGCAGAATTAAGAGGGGGCAAGGAAAGAGTCTGCCAGTCGGCAGTCGGCAGTCTGCAAGTGAAATAAAAGCAGGAAGCTGGGTACAAGCAGGAGATAGGGTAATATGAATTTTGATTATTAACAATTAAAAATTAATACAATGAAAACACTGACAAAAAATCTTCAAAACATTGGCAATATCGGACTGGTACAGTTCGGTACCCTGGAATATGACGGATCTGGCTTTAAACCGGCCGGACCGGCTCTCGATAAAGGAGACCTGATCATTAAGGAATCGCAGGAAGAAGGTGTAGTGAGCAAGCTGGTTGCTTTTAATAAAACAACTGATTTTCTTCTGCTTACAGACATGGATATCCTCAAGGGAGCCAAGCAGAACCGGGTGGTCAACACCTCTTGCCTTATCGCTCCCAACAGCAAAACGGAACTGGATGTATCCTGTGTTGAACGACTGAGATGGGACTATACCAGTCCCGATTTTAAGATGAGTCCCGAATCGATGGACTTCAAAATGAGATCTGCAAAGGCCTCTTCCCTGAAAAATATGGCGTCAGGTATATTTGAAGGTGAAGGAGTGCAGGGCAAGATGTGGAATATGATCAGCGACAAGGTAAGAAAAAGAGGATCAGATAATGCGACAGAGGATTATGAGCAGCTCCTGAATGAGGAGAAGAAACCAACCTTTGCCGGCAGGAAGCTGGTCATGGATAAATCAAGCAATGCACTGGCTGTTTTTATTGACAGGCAGATCGTTTTTTGTGATGTTTTGGGAAACAGGGAGGCTTATGCTTTTTACTTCCCGAAACTGAAAGATGGTGCGCTGCGCAGTTTCCCCGTTAACGACTATTTCAGCGGAAATTCCGAAAAGGAAAAGAAATTTGAACCGCTGGGAGAGGCTGAGGCTTTTTATAAACTCGGTGAATTCCTGGATGAGGTTGGAAAAAATCTGAAGATTTCCGGGGAAAGGTTATTTGGAGCAGGAAAACTAAAACGAATCATGGATGAAAGGACTCCCGGGTTTGAGCTTTCTTACCAGGATCGATTAATACACCTTGCTGCCTTCTCAGAAGCCTGAAGAAGTTACTGGTTGCGAGGTACGAGGTACGAGGTGTCGGGGAAATACGGCATCTCGTAATTTTTGATAATAATGCTAACTTTGTCCCCCTTAATTTGAATTTAATGAAGAAGGGGGGGACAAGGTATACAGGTCAAAAATTGTTATTGAGTAGATTTTGATTTAAGCAATTCTGCCACTTCATCATGCCCGTTCTGTCTTGCGAACGTTTCGGCAGTATCTCCATCGATGTCTTTCAGGGAAGGATCTGCATGATATTCCAGGAGGATCCTGACCACATCAATATAACCCTCAGCAGCAGCAAACATGAGGGGCGTGAAATGTTCCTCGCTGTCGACCATATTCGGATCTGAACCTTTTTTCAGCAGGAATTCAACGGCAGGCAAGAATGGACCCGTACTTGCATAATGTAATGCTGTTCGTCCAAATCCATCCACCAGGTCCACGACAGCTCCTTTATTGATAAGCAGCGCAACAATCCCGGAATGACCGTTAAAGGAAGCAAGCATCAGGGCGGATCGGCCATCAGGATCGGCAGCATTCACATTAACATTCTCTGCAATTAGATTTTCAATCGCCTCGAACTGACCGTTCAGGGCAGCATCCAGAAGAGATTGTTCTCTCACCTGACAGGAGATTGCTGCAGGAGAAGGCACAGCCCCCGGAGCAGGTTCCTGGTTGCCATTATTGGCCTGCTTTTCTTTACAACCAGACAGGAATAACAACAAACAGATCCCGATAAAATAAATGTATTTCACAGCTATGCCCTTTTCAGTTAGGGTATGAATGTACAAAAAGAAGTCATAACAAAAGCCCTTTATTTTACTGAACCATCAGCATTCCCTTGTACGGGTCATGATCTCCTTTTATTTCAACATGGTAGCATCCACAGGAAAGAATTCCACGATGGATGGTTGACATTTAAATCACCGGATTACTAATGCAATCCGGTAATTATGTTATTGAGTCTTCACAATCCTGCTGCGGAGCAGTACCGGACCTCGCAACTCGAGGATATAGATCCCGGGAGCCAGGTCAGAGGCATCCAGTTCGATGGAACCGATGTGGATGTTATTGATCATTTTCACCCGTTGCCCATTCAGGTCTGTCATGACAAGGATGTATTCTTGTCCTGATTGATATGGAAACTCAATGGTCAGGTACTCGGTCATCGGGACCGGGAATATCCTGAGATCATTCCTGGCTTGTTCAATGCCAGTTGGATTCACCTGGATAACGAATGACTTCTGAAAGTAAAGAGAACCTTCATCGGTAGAGCGAACCAGTATGGAATAAAAGGTTTGTTCTAAATAATTAAATTCCTCTTTCGACAACAATGAATCATTGCTTATTGTAAAGAAATTATTGTGTTCACCCCCGATACCGTCTTCCAGTGTATAGGTGTGAACAATCCCATCATCTGTTGTTGAGAATTTACCTATAAAGGTACCCGCAGGCAGTTTTTCATCAAGATTATCACCGGACAGGGTAATATCCGTTGGAGCAGTATTTGCAGCAACAGTGATCACAATCTGCTTTTCAAAATATAGCAGGCCCGCTCCATCGTCAGTAGTTCGCACCCGAATATTATAAGTGGACTTAGTATCATAATCAAATACTTCAGCGGTAAACAGGGAATCTCCGCTGATGTTAAAGCTTCCATTGTCAGGCCAACCATCTCCCTCGACAAGGGAGTAAATATGAGTGTCTCCCTCGTCCGGATCGGTAGTGGTAAGCTTACCAACAAAAGTGCCTGCAGGTTGTGCTTCTGCAACGGCATTATTGTCAAGAGAGATGTCGGTTGGCGCTTCATTGTCAAGTGCGGTTACATGAACTCTGAATTTCTTTTCAGCCCATAAAGTATCTTCTTCACTATCAGTAGATCTTACTCTTAAATTGTATATTACCTTAACATCGTAATCCAGGACCTCTGCTGAGAACAGGGAATCATGTGATATGGTGAAACTAATATTGTCATCAGCTCCTTCACCTGCCACAAGGGAATATACAAATGTTCCTGCAGAGTCGGCATCATAGGTGGAAAACTTACCGATATAACTGCCAGCGGGCTGATCTTCCAGTAATGTTGAATCGGATATATAGATTTCACTTGGAGGTAGGTTGATTTGTAAGCGATTATCCTCAGTATTTGATAAAGCATGTGAATAGGGACCTGCTCCGGCTTTCAGGAATAATGCAGGCGAGCATCCATCTGGCATAATAACTCCTATCGAATAAAAGAATTCCCCAAATTCCCAATCAGTGTATGACGTGATATTATTTGGAATAACATCAAATTCTACCATATTGTCAGCCCTTGTACCCCGAAAAATAGCATATGATACAAAGTCAATACCTTTATAATTCTCCCAAATAAGGTTTGACTCTCCAGACAATCCAACATTCAAAGTAAGATGCATGGTTTTATGCAATAAACTTGTGTCCGATTCATTACCACAGGTATCCACAGCGGAAATCTTATATCTTTCAACACGCGTTTTATTTTCAGAATTCAGATCAGTAAAAACAGATAATTCACTATAAGGAACAGTTCCAATAATCTCATACTCATCAGCAGCTTCTGTTTCCTTATAAATGTTATAAAACTCAGTCCCTTTATCTTGAGTCCTTTCCCAAACAATCAGGTTTTGCTCACCAAATACAGTTACCATACAAATCTTCTCCTGGTCGTAAACCTCATGTTTAAAGGTAGTTACGGTATCATAATCCCAGCAGCCGCTGCCGTCAGTTACCGCTACGTTGATGGTATCGGATCCATAGGTAACAATGGTATCACTGGTTTCACCTGTCGACCATCTGTAGGTTGAAAACCCACTGCCGGCATCAAGGACTGTGCTGTCGCCATCACAGAATACGAAATTTTCGTCTGAGAGGATCTCCAGTCCCAATCCATCGTTCTCCTTTAGAAAGCCAGCCGCACAATAAGAATTGCCACTGGTGTACTGGTATGAAAACCATAATTTACCTTCCTAGTCAAAAGCAACTGGAAGTGAAAAAGGGTAAAAAATCGGGATGCCGCTGTTTTGAGGGGTATAGGTTATTAAGTCAGAATCCCTGAGCTGAACGAGCCCCTTGTTAGATGACAACCATACCTCATCATTATGGATGGCGAGATGGTACAATGAATAGGTGGGCGGATTGGGAATGGCTGTCCACTCCACTCCATCATAGATATAGACACCGTTAATCCCGCATGCATATACATGGGATGTTCCCCTGAATTGAATGGAGCGGATGTAATTGCGCCCTGGAAAGGTAGTCCAGGTATTGTGGTCATAAACCGCCAGTCCCGTCGAATGATTCATCCCGCACCAGATATTATGGGATGAATCCACATTTATTGTATTGATGGGCAGGGTATTTAATTGGTTAAAAACGGTCCAGGTTGTATCGTTATACCTGATCACCTTTCCTGACGGGAATCCCAACCATTTAACATAACCACTGTCGATAGCAATGGCCGTTAATTTATTTTCTGCAATCCCAAAATCTATCGAGTTAAAAATTTCCCAACCAGTGAGTGAATCCCCGTTAAACATGGCCAGTCCCTGATGGGTTGCCACCCATACATTCCCCGAGGTATCAAAGGCGATATCATACACCCAGTCATCCGGGAGATCACTGTTGGCTGCTGTAAATGCTGTCCAATTGGTACCGTCAAATTTCCCAATTCCATAACCTTGATAACTGGTTTTAATTCCAAACCATTTATTACTGTCCGGATCCACTTTGAGAAAGACTATTTCACCAAATACAGATTGTAGCCCAAAATCCCCACTACGATAATCGGTTACACAATTCTGTGAGAATAGGGACAAACTAAAAAAAAGAGTGAAAAGAACCAGGGTGATCTTTTTCATGGCTTTCGATATTTAATGAGTAAGATGATTGTTCTAACCAGTAGATTATATGTTTAATTATAAATTTATGAAATAATGATATATAATGAATGGTTAAGTATACAAATACCAGAGATTTCATGACTGGCTTGTCTGATAATGGCAGTTTGATGGTGACCGATGTATTCCTGTCTGCATGGCTAAAAGGACTGTAAAACTATCCTGATCTTTGGAATTTTTTATTAACTTGATATTCATTAATCTAACGAAATCATCAGGTAAACTATTAACAAGCCATGAAACAACTAATAACCATCTCAATATCAATATTTTTTGCAATTGCAATCAAAGCCCAGGATAATACTCCGAAATATAAACTGGACGAAATCATATCCTCCCCTGAGTGTTCAGAATGGGATGAAATCTATCAAAAAACAGCTTTTGCATATGATCAGAAAGGCAACCTGATATCACAAATCATTTATGAGTCGGTGGATGGCATAGAATGGTCGATAAACATGATGAATCATAAATACGAATTCACCTATGATGAACACGGCAACCTGACCTCCGAGGTTGAATCTGAACCTGAAGACGTTCCAATAGAAGGATTTCACTGGGAACAAGGCGAAAAAGTAGAATTCACACATAACGAGCACGGGGATCTGGCTTCCTATACCGAGTATTACCCTGAATATAATTACAATACTGAATCCTACCAATACACCCCGTCTGCAAATGCGAATTTTACCTATAAGAATGATGGTAATACGATTGCCTACGATTGGAATTCTTATTGGGATGCCCAGGAAAATGCCTGGCTGATCACCGGCAATCATTACATTACCCTGGATGAGCAGAAGAGAATCATTGAGAAAGGTGAGATAGAATACATGGGCGATCCGGAGGCCGAGACATCCACCAAAGAAATTACATCCTACAACGATGCGGGGACAATCGTTTCAACAGATGTATGGATAAAATTTAAACCCGGAGGAGAGTGGGGAATAATAGGAAAAATGGAATACACTTATGATGAAATGGATAACCTTTTATCTGTGGTACTTAAATATATCCATTCTGAAACCGGAGAAATAACAGAAACAGAAATCCAGGAAAAATATGATTATCAGTACGATGAAGAAGGAAGAATGATCGTTAAAACTGTTTTTGGTACGCCATTTGGCGGTTATGATTGGATTGAAAGGGAAAGGCAACATTATGAATACGATGATAAAGGACTGACAGCTTCCATATCTTACTTCAGGCTTACTACTTTTTATTATGCTGGTGAAGGCGAAGTTGATTCACTTATGATCACTGACCTGGAAGAATTTCAATACGACGACCACGGTAACAAAATTGAGAAAATCACAACACAGTGGGATGAATATGACAACAGTCTGAGCGGGAAGAGCAGAACACTTTATGCCTACGATTATGGCATGAATAGAAACCACTTCAGGAAGCCATATGGAAACATAAATATACCTGAGATTTATTTATCAATTGACCTCTATAAAGAAGTACTGGATAACCTCCTGTTTGATGACAGGATACTTGTTGAAGAAATAACATTTATGGGATTTGAAGAATTTGAAAACGAACAGGGGGAAACAGAAACCAGGTGGCTCAACCCATGTACCCAAAAGTATAACTATTCAAAACTCGAATAATCCCTTCTGCCCAAAAAAATTCTTGACTCAATACCAAATTATCATTAACTTTATTCTACAAGTATTAAGAGTAGAAAATCATGACAACACTTCGGTTTACCGGCCTTATGCTGGCCATTTTACTTATTATTACGGGCTGCCAAACCCGGAAAACGGACGAACCTTCTGTTATTTTTTACAGCTATGCCGAAAATTCGGTGCAGCTTGAAAATGTGATCCCCCTTGTTAAAAGCCTGCACGAGTTCGGCGGCAAGTACAGGAATGCCACCATATGGCTTTACCTGCCACAGGAACTGATGGATACGGATTCAACCCTGGTCCGGCAACTTAATGGCCTGAATGTTTTATCTAAATCCATTGAGATTCCTGAACAGGCTGCCTGGTATTTTTTATCGGGAAAAGTGATCGCTGCAGCCCGGGCTGAAGCCGATGCAGAGGGACTGTCAGGCATCCTGGTCTTTCTGAATCATGATACAGTTATCCTCGGGGAGCCGGGTGAATTCAGCCTGCCTGCCGGTAAAAATTTCGGTTACCGGCCCGTTATGCATAAAAACGTCGGATTGCTTTATTCTGAACCGCTCGATTCCTTCTGGATGCAGATCTACCAGGTTAGCGGCATAGATGAGAATACACTCTTCCCCATGGTTACTCCTGCCGACCTGGATACTATCCGCCCCTATTTCAATGCAGGATTGCTGGTGGTCCGCCCTGAAGAAGGAATACTCAGGAACTGGGAAAAATACTTTAATCAGCTGAGCCATGATCCCCTGATACGGTCGATGTGCGAAATGGATTTCAAAAAACGACTTTTTCTCCACCAGACAGCCCTGACGGCCGCCGTTCTGAACCATCTCAATCCCGATGAATTGTTCCTGTTTTCTGATAGAATAAATTATCCGGTCTTTTTCAAGGAAATGTTTGGTGCGAAAAATGAATTTATCGACATCACCGAAGCCATTACCATCCGCCATGAATCGTATTTCCGGAATCCGGATCCGGAATGGCACAACAAATTGAAGGGACCACAGGACAGGATTGAATGGATGAAGGAGCACCTGATAATGAAATAATTATATTTTCTGCGAAAATATAATTATTTCGAAAACTGCTTCAGCACCTGGTCCACATAGGTTTTCGACACCGGCAGGCTTAGTTTATCCGGCGTATCCATCTCCAGGTGCAGGCCGTCTTTTTCCTTTTTGATGATCCTTACCTTATCAAAATTGACCAGGTATGAGCGGTGGCACTGGATCAGGCTGTTGCCGGGTATGGATTGAAGGATGTTTTTCATGCTGTTGCGGATCATGAATTTCAGCTTCTTATCCTGGTCGAGGTAATGAACGAAAACATAATTATCAGCGGCCTCAAGGAATAACAGGTCATCGGGCTTAACCGAAAAACGGAGTTTCCCGTTCTCATCATAAAACGGTATCATCCTGAGCGAAGAAGGCGGTTCAGGAGCGGTTTCAATTAACGACTGCAACTGGAAATTCCGGTCGCGCAATGTAAAATACAGCCACAACATCGAATAAGGCAACAGCAACACAAGGGAAGTTACCAGCACAGACTTTTTAAATACTTCCAGGTAATCGCGCGGATCATCAACCACCGCTTTAATAAGAACTGTATAAACCACAGCCATTAAAAAAATCTCCCCGGCTACCCAGGCCAGGTAGCCCGGATAAGACAGTCCCTTTCGCTTACAATAGTGATACATCAGGATCCTGCTGATCACAACCACCAGCACACCTGTAAGAATTAATAAACTTGAATAGAACAAAAGCCTCAGATCCGAAACCTGCAACCAGGTATTCAAACCAAACGGTGCATAGATATTAATAAAGACCAGGGCAAACAGGGCCGTAAACAGAATATGACGAATGATATTCGATTTTAATGTCAAATAACCTGGTATGCTCCTGTCTAAGACTGCCATTCAATGTATTTTCTCCTGAGCAAAGTTATCTATTTTTTCTTTCTCCCTGGATTTGTCCGGATGACCATAAAAAAATCACCCCGGAATAGAAAATTTCACCCCGGAATATGGTGTTTGGTCCCCTGATCATTCCCGGTACAACATTTATTTGAAATCCGTTCTGCAGGATATTTACTTTGCCTTAAAATCAAACCATTACATGAACATTTCAGAAACATATATTCCGCTCAAATCAGCCTTTCATTTAGGACCTGATCCCATCGATAAGCCTGACATGGGAATTTCCATTCAAAAGTTTCCATTCCAGTCGAGCTATGATTTTCCGGTACCCGTTCATCCTGCATCTAAAATATCCGGCTTAACAGATCACACTTTCTCCGATCCCTTTATTAAGGAAAACAGTTCATTTACATACCCCGTTTTCGTACCCTACGGGACCGGCAAGTTCGGAGAAGCTATCATAATGCTGCATGGGCTGAACGAAAGGAACTGGGACAAATACCTGCCCTGGGCACAAAACCTGGCCAACCAGACTAAAAAACCGGTTATACTATTTCCGTTCTCATTTCATATCAACCGGTCGCCACAGGATTGGTACGATCCCAGGAAACTGAATGAATATTTACTGATCCGGCAAAAACAGTATCGCGATGTCCAGGCATCATCTTTCCTTAACCTTGCACTGAGCAACCGGCTCACTGAATACCCGGAGCGGTTTTTTCTATCTGGTTATCAAAGTGTGAACGATCTGAGTCAATTGATCAGGACAATACAGGCGGGACAGCATCCCCTGTTTGAAAAAGGTACCCAAACCAATCTTTTTGCCTATTCAATAGGCGTATTCCTCCTTCAATGCATGATGATCGCAAACCCAGACAACCTGCTGGACAATTCGAAGTTTTTCTTCCTCGCCGGCGGATCGCTTTTTTGTCACATGAACGGTGTTTCGAAATATATCATGGACAGCAAGGCACATGAGAGCATACAGAACTATTATATTTTCAGGATGGAAGATGAGATCATGGAAGAAAAGATTGCCACTTCAATTCTCAATCTGACACAGATCGGGCAAGCATTCCGCTCTATGATCCTGCCCGACCGCTTCCGCCAGATAAGGGAGAACATGTTCAGGTTTTTCAACAAGAACCTGCGTGTGGTTGCCCTGAAAAACGACCAGGTAATCCCCGCTAAGGAATCTGCCGAGGCCATCGCCTGCGGTCTGAATAAAATCCCGGATAATGTTACTATCATAGATCCTCCATACCCATATATTCACGAAAATCCCTTCCCGGTAAAGCTGAAAGAATACAAAAATGCAATTGATTCAGTGTTTGAAATGGTATTTGGACAGGCGGCCGCGTTTTTGGGGTAGTGTTATCTGATTATTTAAGTGGATTAACTGTCATTCCGGAATTGTTTTGGAATCTTCTGTCCAGTTAGGAGATGCTGATCCGCCAGTTGGCGGACAGCATGACTGGTAGATAGCTAATACTTAATCCTGATCTTTTGCCAGCTACGGATATGGGCTGCCAGGTCCTGTCGTTCCTTTCCTGCCAGAGCCGGACGATCCCCGTCTCCCCTGCCCCACGATGGCATTTCAGTTCCTTCCCGGCCAATGGTTATTGTAGCCAGGATAAATCCATTGGTGGCGGCACTCAGAAAATCCTGGTTGTTAATTGCGGGTGCCCGGGTACCTTCGCCATCGCGCCCGTGACATTCTGCACAATGCCTGCCGAACAACTCGCGTCCTGAAATGGCATCGCCGGGATTGGCACCTGCATAAATATAATCCCAGTCAAGATGTTGTGTCGACCTCATATAGGCTACAATGTTAACTATCTGATCATCTTCGATCCTGGTATCCCCGGCAATTTGTCCTTTCCAGCCAAACATGGCCGAGTGAGACCTGCCCTGAGCAATGGTATGATATAAATAGTCATTATCGGCAGCATTCAGGAAGTCTTTATTCAGTATGGCCGGACCCGTTTCTCCCTCGCCAAACTCACCATGGCAGCGTGAGCACAAATAATGATATTGCAGTGCTCCTTCCTGTTTATCGTTTCCGCCAAAGCCCGGGAAACTATTTATGCGACCCTGCTGTCCCCATGACCTGATGAGCGCAAGCAAGTCAGACATCTGGGTATCGGAAAGGTGCGACCAGGAGGGCATTGCCGTATTACCCCTTCCCGATAAAAGGGTTTCATATATAAACCTGTTGGAGGCAATCTCCAGGAAGCCGGGATTATTGAGCGGGATAACGATTCCGTCCTTCCCGTCTTCTCCGTGGCACATCATACAGTTTGACACAAAAATCTCCCTTCCGGAATTAACTGATCCACTCATTAACCTCACCTGGTCCCAGGAAGTGTTTACCTCCTTTTTGGACTTCAGGAACAAGGCAAGCGAATCAATTTCGCCGTTGAACAATCCTGAGAATTCCGGGTGCCAGGAGGCCATTTGTCGTCCTCCGCGTCCGTTGAACAATGTAAACTTTAAAAACTGGAATGAGGCAACCCTTAACAGACCTTGCCGGCCAATTGAAGGAACACCCGTTTCATACTCCCGGTAATCTTTCCCCCCTCCCTCTTTGCCATGGCAGGCGGAACAG
>JADHVS010000153.1 GCA_016783865.1 Bacteroidales bacterium | reverse complement strand
TATTACCAGCTGGGTGTGATTACCAATTCCAAGCTTGACAAGCCTCAGGAGGCCAGGACATATGGTCTTGAAGCCATAAATTTAAATCCATCCTGGGGTGAGCCCTATATCCTTATCGGTGATACCTATGTGGCCAGTAAAAACTGTTTTGATGATGATTTCGAAAAAACAACCATTTACTGGGCAGCGGTTGATAAATTTGTCCAGGCAAAATCTGTTGACCAGGCTGTAGCTGAAAAAGCCGAAGAGAGGATATCCACTTACAGCAAATATTTTCCGAATGTAGAAACCATTTTCTTTTATAGCCTTAAGGAAGGTGATCAATACACTGTAGGCTGCTGGATCAATGAAAAAACAACAGTCAGATCAAAATAATATATCCGACCAATACCGTTTGCTGCTGGATATAACAAACTTTTTACTTTTCATTTTTGCTTTTACGGGATTGTTATGTTTCACTTCCTGCGAAAATGATATTGAGAAAATAAATACTATACTGGAAAATCAGGTCAATCCGGAAGTTTCAGGCAAACAATATGAAATCATCTACAGCGACTCGGGAAATGTCAGGGTAAAGGTCCTGGCTCCTGAAATAAGAAAATACGTTGAAGCCGATAAGCCCTATACTGAATTCCCAAGGGGCCTCACTGCATATTTCTATGATGACAGTCTCCAGATTGAATCGGTTATTCAGGCCAACTATGTGATTTACTTTGAGGAAGAAAAGCTCTGGGAGGCTAAAAACAATGTAGAGGCCAGAAACCTGAAGGAAGGTAACCAGTTGAATACCGAACATTTATTCTGGAATGAAAAGAAAAGGCTTATTTATTCCAATACCTATTCCCGGATCGTTAACAAGGACGGTACATTTTATGGTCAGCAAGGATTTGAAGCCGCCCAGGATCTAAAGTGGTGGAGGCTTAAAGGATCAAAAGGAACAGTTAATGTAAAAGATGAATAAACGCACCAACCACATCCTGGAAATATTCTGGCTTATTGTGGCCATACTCAGCCTGTTTGCAGGCATTCACCAGACCTTTACCCAGGGTTTCGGTGAAAGCTGGTTGTTTTTCCTGATTGCAGTGGTTGGATTCCTCATGTTTTATTTACGAAGAAATTTGCGTAAAAAATTCTCCAGATAAGACTACCCGTGGCAGATGAAGTAATTATAATCCTGATTTCGCTTATCTTTTCGGCCTTTTTCTCAGGCATGGAGATTGCCTTTATTTCATCGAATAAATTGAGGATTGAGGTCGACCGTAAAAAAGGAGTGCTGGGATCAAAAATCATCTCTTTTTTTACTGATAACACCAGGCAATACATTGCCACAATGCTGGTTGGAAACAACATTGCATTGGTAATATATGGTATTGTTATGGCGATCCTTCTGGAGCCGTTTATCGCTGTTATTACACAATCTGAAAGTCTGATACTGGCTGTTCAAACGATTTTATCCACACTGATTATCCTGATCACGGCCGAGTTTTTACCGAAGACCTTATTCAGTATTAATCCTAACATTGCATTAAAAGTTTTCGTTTTCCCCATTCTATTCTTCTACATTCTTTTATATCCCATCACCAAGCTGATCATTGCTTTATCAAATTTGGTTTTTAGAGCATTCCGGGGATTCCCGGAAAACGACACCAATGGTTCCAGTGTTTTTGGCAGAGTGGATCTTAATCACCTGGTGAGTGAACATAAGTATAAGGAACAGTATGAACTGGATGATGAACATGAAATCAGGATCTTCCAGAACGCGCTGGATTTCTCCAATGTCAAACTGAGGGATTGTATGATCCCGAGAACGGAAATCGTTGCCCTGGAAGATAATTGTTCGGTTGAAGACCTCAAACAGAGGTTCATTGAAACCGGCCTGTCTAAAATTTTAATATACAAGGAGTCGACCGATAATGTTATTGGTTACATAAACGCCAGGACCCTTTTTAAAAGTCCCTCTGAAATACATGCGCTGATCAATTCCATGCCGATCGTTCCCGAATCGATGCCTGCCAAAAAACTGCTGCAATCCCTTATCAAGCAACAAATAAGTATTGCATTGGTGGTGGATGAATTCGGAGGGACAAGCGGGATTGTGACCATAGAAGATATCCTGGAAGAGATTTTTGGTGAGATAGAAGATGAGCACGACACATCTGAATTTACTGAGGAACAGATCAGTGAATATGAATTTATGTTCTCGGGCCGCCTTGAAATAGATTACCTGAACGATAAATACCGGCTCAACATCCCGGAAAAAGATGAATATGAAACACTTGCAGGTTTTATCCTGTATCATCATGAAAATATCCCAGGCATTAACGACAGGTTAGAGATTGAATCGTTTATCGTTAAGATTCTGGATGTCAGTGAAACGAGAATAGAATTATTGCAGCTAACTAAGAAAGAAATTTAGGAATAGTCTGCAAGTCTCGAGTCCACAAGTCTTCAAGTCTGCAAGAGTTTCGGATTTAGGGCAAGGGTTCGGTAAAGCAGATAATTTCCATAGCAGACCACACACATTTCTCACTTCCCAATCCCGCGACTCACGACTCCCGACTCACGACTCCCGACTCACTGATTCGATTCACGATTCACGATTCACGATTCACGGATTTTTTCTATCTTCGTAGCTCAATTTTTTAAGGACTTTTAATTTGTTACTCTAAATGGCAACACTTCAGAAAATCAGGAACAGGGCAGGATGGATACTGGTCGCATTTATTGGCCTGGCTATGTTATTGTTTGTAGTCGATTTGAGCAGCCTGTCATACTGGCTTAAGCAAAATTTTAATATCGGAAGAGGTGGCACACAATATGTCTCACCCACAGATGAAATAGCCGAGATCAATGGAAAATCCATTTCCTACGAAGAATACACCACACAGGTCGAACAACTGGCAGAATATTACACTTTAAGATTCGGACTGAAATCGCTCGATCAACAGATGATCGACGGAGTGCGTGAAGAAGCATGGGAGACGATGGTCAGGAATTATTCCCTCCTGGATGAATACAAGGAACTTGGGATCTATGTTAGTTCTGATGAACTGTTGGATATGGTTCAGGGCAGGAATCCACACCCCATCATACGCCAGATGTTCTCCGATCCGGAGACAGGAATTGTGAACCGGTCGTTTCTTTTACAATTTATCCAGACCATGGACCAGGATCCTTCAGGAGCTCAAAGAACTATCTGGATGCACCTGGAAAATCAGATAATGAATGAGAGGAGTTTTACAAAATTTTTTAACCTGGTTGGAAAAGGAATGTACATTACCGGCCTGGAAGCCGCTAATGGATTCCGCGAAACAGACAAACGAGTAGATTTCAGCTATATCGTTCAGCGTTTTAATGCCATCCATGATACGGCCATTACCTATACCGATTCGGATGTTGAGAAATACTATAAGGAACATTTACAGGATTATAACCAAACTGCATCCCGGGACCTGGAATATATCGTTTTTGAAGTAATCCCTTCAGAAGAGGATGATAAGATGGCGAGCGATTGGATCAAAAGGATACAGGGTGAATTTGAATCTGTTGAAGATGTGGTTCCTCTGGTAAAAATGGAATCGGATGTTCCTTTCGAAGACAGGTTTTTTATGGAGGACGACATATCCGATAGCATCAGGGATTTTGTATTTACTGCCGAGGTGGGAGATGTGTTCGGACCTTATATCGAGGAGGAATCATATCGCATGGTTAAACTCCTTGAAACAGATTACCGGCCTGATTCTGTGTCAGCACGTCATATCCTGTTGCAACCAGATCAGAATACCACAATGGAACAGGTAAAGGTTTTTGCCGACAGCCTGAAGAAAATGATCGATAACGGAGCAGATTTTGCCCAGCTGGCTATGGTTCATTCTACTGATGGAGCGGCACAGAACGGAGGTGACCTGGGTACATTTGCCGAGGGACAGATGGTAACCCCGTTTAGCGATGCCTGCTTTGAAGGTAATAAAGGTGATGTGATGGTTGTTGAGACTCAGTTTGGACAACACATTATCGAAATCCTTGACCAGGGTCCTGATGTAAAGAAAGTTAAAATTGCCATCATGAGCAGAAAGGTGGAGCCCAGCTCAACCACCTATCAGAATAAATATTCAAGTGCCGTTGAGTTTGCCGGTAAAAACAGGACATATGAGCAATTTAATGAAGCTATATCGGAGCATGGACTGACTAAAAGATACGCCAATGACCTGACTGAACTTCAGAGGACTTTGCCCGGTCTGGAAACACCCCGGGAAATGATCAGATGGACCTTCGAAGCAAATCTTCATGATATCAGCAAAGTGTTTGAATTCAACAACAAATATGTTGTGGCTTGTGTCACCAATATCCTGGAAGAAGGTACTCCGGCTCTCGATGATATCAGGAATGAAATTGAACTGCAGGTGAAGATTAATAAAAAAGCAGAAAAGATTATTGAGGATTTATCTGCGAAAATTGCCGAAGCAAGTTCCATCAATGACCTGTCATTGGAAGTCAATCTCCCTGCACAGGATGCACGTGGGGTAAGCTTTTCATCTTTATCTATTCCCTCTGTGGGCATGGAACCAAAGGTGATCGGTGCTGTTAGCCAGTTGCCTCAGGGGGTAATATCACAACCCATTCACGGAAATAACGGCGTCTTTGTTGTTGTTGTCAATAATATTCAGCAATCTGAGACTGGCAATACTCAATTTACCAAAGACAGGTTAAGCATGATGCGCCAATCAAGGGCCAATGCTGAAGCCTTCCAGGCGATGCGCGAAGCCGCAAACATTTCTGATAAAAGAGGAAAATTTTATTAGGAGACAATAGTCAGTAGTCAGTAGACAGTAGTCAGTAGGGCTTCGGTTCACCGTTCACGCTTCATGATAATGTGGACTAATCCACATTATCATGAAGATACGCATTATTATCCCTTAGCTTGGCATTGTTATCTTCGTCCTCTGTAATGGAATATTTTGACACATTCGACTCTTTTGAATGGGTGACATTATCCAGCTGGACCTTTTTTCTGATATAGGCAGGTTCATTCTCCAGCTCATCTATTGAAGATTTCTTAACCTCATCATCCATGTTGTTACTCTCCCTGAATTTTTCGTGGGTGTAACGCAGCTTACGTACCCGCTCGGCCAGTTTTTTATCCTCGTCCTCTTCGTTTTGTATTTCCTCATCCCCTTCCTGAGTCAATTGAATGGGTTGCGGTTGGTGGCCCGTCAGGTCAAATTCAATGATTCTCTGAACATTCGACAGATCCTTCATATCTCCACCCATTTCGCCCATCTCCATGATAAGGTCTCCCTGTTCCACCGATTCACCATCCCGAAGCTGAACCCGGTCGGGTTTCCTCTTGCGAATATACAATTCCGGTATGCTGTTGGTTTGAAAGCCTGTGGCAATAATAGTGACATTAATCCTTTCCCCGAGGCTCCCGTCCGTACCCGTTCCCCAAATGATCAAGGCATTCTTCGATGCTGCTGAATTCACAAAATCGGTGATCTCACCCACCTCATCCATACTGACTTCCTCAGCACCCGATGTGATGTTAAGCAGGATATTTCGGGCCCCGGTTATGTCATTATTATTCAACAAAGGTGAAGCAAGTGCTTCCTGGATGGCCAGGGTTGCTCTTCCTTCTCCCGATGCCATACCCGATCCGAGTATCGCAACACCGCTGTTCCTCATAACTGTCTCAACATCAGCAAAATCCACATTTATGTAACCGTGAACAGTTATGATCTCTGCAATCCCTTTGGCTGCCATAGTTAATACATTATCGGCGCGGGCAAATGCCTCAGACAACTTCAGATCACCATAGATCTCCCTAAGCTTTTCATTATTTATGACCAGCAGTGAATCTACATACTCCTTGATCTCATTGATCCCTTCTATCGCCTGGTTGATTCGCTGCTGTCCTTCAAACCGAAACGGGATGGTTACTATGGCCACCGTAAGTATACCCAGATCCTGCGCCGCCTTGGCAATGACAGGCGCTGCTCCGGTGCCGGTTCCTCCTCCCATTCCTGCTGTGAGGAATACCATTTTAGTGTTTTTCGACAGCACGTCGTTTATTTCATCAATATTTTCAAGGGCAGCCTGCCGGCCAATCTGGGGTTTGTTCCCGGCACCACGCCCTTCGGTCAGCGATTCTCCGATCTGAATTTTTACCGGGACCGGACTACTGTTCAAAGCCTGGGCATCAGTATTACACACTACGAAGTCAACTCCTTTGATTCCCTGGTGCCACATATGATTGACTGCATTGCTTCCACCTCCGCCAATCCCAAGCACCTTTATTATGGAGGATTGATTTACCGGAAGTTCAAAATTCATTAATTCATCTGACATGGCTCTATCTTTAAGTTTTTGTTCTGCTTTCTAATCAATATAACGAGTCCCCAGTTGTGAGTTATTCTTCTACTGTCTACTGTCTACTGTCTACTGACTACTTCTTTCAATCAAAGGCTGAATCATTCTCTTCAAAAATCCCATTTAATTTCTCTTTCAGGGTCGTGAAAATGTTGACCTTGTTTTTTGATTTATCTTCTCTATCATTTTCAAGCTTGGGCTCTGGCTGTTCTGCCTTAATCTTGACCTCTTTTTTCATCAATACCTCATATCCTTTAATGATCAGGCCAACACTGGTTGAATATTGCGGCTGATTGATTTCTTCAATGCTTTCTGAAGCCAGGTGCACGTTCGGATAGCCCACACGGACATCATAGCCAGTCTTAAATTTTACCAGCTGTGGCAGATGGCGCAACAAGGCACCTCCACCGGTGAGCACCAGCCCGGCACTCAGCTTATCGGCTACTCCGGAATTTTCGATCTCAAACAATATGGCATCGATGATCTCTTCCATGCGCGATTGAATGATATAAGCCAGGCTTCTGAAGCTGATCTCTTTGGGCTCTCTTCCACTTATTCCGGGAATGGTTACCACCTTATCCTCCTGGGCCAGGTCCCCCAGGGCCGAACCAAATTGTATCTTCAGCTGTTCTGCCTGACGGCTCAGGATAGAGCAGCCTTCCTTGATATCGCGGGTGACCACGTTTCCACCAAACGGTATGACGGCCGTATGCCTGATCACATTATCATAATATATGGCAATATCAGTTGTTCCACCACCAATATCCACAAGAGCTATCCCGGCTTCCTTTTCATCTTCCGTTAGAATGGCTTCTGAAGAGGCCAGCGGCTCGAGGATCAACTCTTTTACTTTTAAGCCTACCCGGTTAATGCATTTTTCGATGTTGTTGGCCGAGGCGATCTGGCCGATCACAATGTGGAAATTACCCTCCAGTCTCTTGCCTGACATTCCAACCGGATTTTTAACCCCTGTCTCGTTGTCGACAATGAAGTTCTGGGGCAAGACATGTATGATCTCCTCCCCGGCTTCAATGGGAATATTATACATATCATCAATCAGCTTCTTAATGTCATCCTGGGTGATCTCGTCATCATAAGCCACCCTGTTGATGTATCCCCTGTTACGAATACTTTTGATATGCTGGCCTGCAATGCCAACAAATACTTCATCCAGCAACAATCCTGTTTTCTTTTGCACCTCTTCAACAGTTGTCTGGATGGCGCTTACGGTTTCTTCAATGTTCAATACCACACCCCGTTTCACTCCTTTTGAAACCGTTTTACTCATCCCGAGTATCTCAATTTTTTTGTTTTCATTTTTTTTGCCTACGATAGCCACAATTTTAGTTGTGCCTATATCGATAGCAGCGATAAATTGATCTTGTGCCATAATTTTATCTTTTAGTACAGACTACCTGGTTTTTGTATTTAAGATTTATTTTTTCAAACTGGTTCCATCCCACAGAGCTGAATCCCTGGTCATACAGTGTTTTGAGGTTATTTAACCTGGTTTCAAATTCATTCATATCCCCAAGCAGAATAACATGTGAGCCCACCCTTGGAATTAATTCAAATTCTTTATTGCTGTTCACGTATACCTGCACAATCTGCGCCTGCAAAAAAGCATCCTCAATCAGGTATTTACTTAACCTGTAAATATCTTCCAGCATTTTATGGTTTTCCAGATCAATAATGTGACTGACTTTCCCGTCTATTGCTCTTATATTACCATTTGCGATTAATATATATGGGATATATTGTCCGGTCATCGGTATCAGATAACCTTCAGTATCGATGCAATAGGATGCACCACTGTCATCAATGATCCTGACCAGCGGCCTGCGCTGGTTAATATCGACAGATAAGTGGCCTTCCACTGTATAATACACTTCAGCTGTACGTATCGATCTGATTTTATGCAATTTGTCTTCCAGATCACTGATGTTGATGGTACGAACCGGTTTCCCCAGCAGGGTTGCCGGATCAGGATTTATTATTTTCATGATCTGATCTGAGGTCACAAATCCAACCTCCATGCTGTCATTGATATGGATCCGGATCTGGCGGCACAGGATGTTTTCCTGTTCTTTTCCCACAAATGCAAGCATGACAAACAGGTATCCTGTTAAGCCCAGCCAGGTCAATATGTGTTTAATCATCCTCATTTCTTCACCGTGTATTTATCCATAACCTTATTGGTTCCACCAGCTGATCGATATCTCCTGCACCCATGGTTAATAAAATTTCCGGGTTCCGTTCTTTCAGCAATTTCATTATCTCATCCTTCCTGCACATCACTTTGTGGCTGGTTGAAACCTTATTGTAAATAAGCTCTGAGGTTACGCCTTCAATTGGCTTTTCTCTTGCCGGATAAATTTCCAGCAGGATTAATTCATCCAGGTTCGACAGGCTGCCGGCAAATCCTTCAGCAAGATCTTTGGTCCTGGAATATAAATGGGGCTGAAATATACCCGTGATTGAACGGTGAGGATACATGGCCCTGACCGAATGAATAAACTCCTCCAGCTCTTTGGGATGATGAGCATAATCATCGATGTATACCATATCCTCTTTCTCGACCTGGATGTCAAATCTTCTTTTCACCCCGGTAAAAGTTTCAAGAGCCCTGCGGATTATATCTTCATCAATGTCGTTCAGATATCCAATGGCAGCCATAGCCACGGCATTTTCAACATTGATCTTACCGGGGTACCCATTTTTTAAGTCGAGGGTTAATCCTCCGGGCATGGATACTGAAAAATGGTAAAACCGATCTTCGAGCCTGATGTTCCCCGCGTAAAAGTCAGCCCTGCTGTCTTCCATGGAATAGGTCAGGTATTGCAGATCAGTTCTTCCCGGCAATTCCAGGTCCAGGTCATACTTGATCAGTAAGGTGCCGCCTGGATTTATCCTGCTGATAAACTGACCGAATGCTTTTTTGAGTTCCTTTTCGCTGCCATAAATATCCAGGTGATCGGCATCGCAGGACGTGATCACCGCTGTAGTCGGGTTCAACTGCAGGAACGACCGGTCATACTCATCGGCTTCGGTGATCACCCACTCACTGTCTTTCCGGATGATCGCATTGGTCTCATAATTCCTGGAGATGCCTCCCAGTAAGGCACTGGAAGAAAGGTCAGCCGTGGCGAAAAGATGGGCTATCATGGTAGAAATTGTCGTTTTACCATGTGTTCCTGCCACTGCAAGACATTTCTTTTCCCTGGTTATCATGCCAAGGACCTCAGCGCGCTTAAACAATTTAAAATTATTCTCCCTGAAGAAAATAAGCTCGGTATGGTCGTCCGGAATGGCCGGGGTGTAGATAACCAGCAATCGTTCAATATCTGTATATTTCTCTTTAACCCATTCCGGCGATTCGAAAAAATGGATATCAGCACCTTCTCTGGAAAGCGATTGTGTAATTGGTGTGGCTGTGCGGTCATAGCCGGCAACATGCTTCCCCTCAGATATAAAATACCTGGCCAGGGCGCTCATACCAATCCCTCCTATTCCCAGCATATAAACATTATGTAAATTCAATTCATTCACACCAATTACTATTGATACATTAAACTCCTGATTTCCTCACAAATTTTTTGTGCCGAATCAGGCACTGCGAGGTCCAGGATATTTTCCGACAGCATTTTCATTCTCTCTTTATCGTCGAGGAGTTCAACAGCTGTCGTTATCATCACATCTTCCGCCCCGGCATCCCCGATATGGATAGCAGCTGTTTTCTTAACCAGCGCCATCGCATTTTTCGTCTGATGGTCTCCGGCCACATTGGGAGAAGGCACCAGGATAGCAGGTTTCCCGGCAAAACACAATTCCGAAATGGTAATCGCACCGGCCCTGGCAATGATCACATCAGCGACGGTATAAGCCAGGTCCATCCTGGCAATGAACGGATGCAAAGCAATTTTACTGATGCCTGGCCCTTCCAGTACCTTCAACATGTCCTGGTAATAATAATCACCACATTGCCAGAGCAGTTGAATCTGACGGTCACGGATCTGACCGATCCCTTTCAGCACCCCTTTATTGATGGTTCTCGCACCCAGACTTCCTCCCAATACAAGCAAAACAGGATCATTGCCTGACAATCCGAAATGTTTAAGCCCTTCCTCCCTGTTCACCGATTTTAAATCCCTTATCACATCCCTGACCGGGTTTCCGGTAAAATTGATTTTATCATCAGGGAAGTATTTATTCATTCCTTCATAGGCGACACATATTTTATTAACCCTTTTGGCCAGCAGCTTATTGGTTATTCCGGCAAATGAATTCTGCTCCTGTATGAGGGTTGGTATCTTTCTTCTGGCAGCGGTCCACAAAACAGGTCCACTGGCATATCC
>JADHVS010000152.1 GCA_016783865.1 Bacteroidales bacterium | reverse complement strand
GAATATTCGGATCGCACTCATCCACAGAGGATCCCCCCACAAACCAACGATCGTGGTATATCCATTTTTTCAGCTCCTGGTATCGAAGCGGATAATACTCTTTCATCATCCGGTACCGACGGGCTCCGGTGAAGGTGAACACGTATGGCGGATATTTTTGAAACAGGCTGAAGTTTTCGTCAAGGGTGGCTTTGAGGAAGTCGTTGATGGTTTCTTCATAATCCCACCGCCATTCGGTGTCGAGATGGGCATAGCCAACGGTGTATAGCACCGGTGTGCGGGAAAGGTCATACAGGGGCTGTTGCTGGGATTGGGAAACACCCGGCAAGGTCAGGCCAATGCCAGAAGCCATAATTAAAATACGGCGCCATCTTTTCATAAGAAAAGCAAAAGTACAGAAAACCATTGAATTCCTGATTTTTTCGGCAGTTTCGGAGGAGTATACCGGAAAGTTTACGAAATTTGCCAGCCAAATCAACCTAGTTTATCAAAACAAAAAGAGAAACACATGAGAAATTTACTGATAGTTTTTATATCGGTTATTGTGGCTCTGACCTCCTGTGGTCCGAAAAACCAGTACAGGATCACCGGAACCATTACCGGGATGGATTCCGGCACGATTTACCTGCAGAAGCGGGAAGCCGGTGAATGGAACAAGCTTGACTCCAGCGAGATCAAGGCGGGAACATTCACCTTCCAGGGAACCATTGAGATGCCGGAGTTGTGGTACCTGACAGTAAAAGACGCCAAAATCTATGTCCCACTCTTTGTGGAGAGCTCAGTGATTACCGTGGATATGCTGGCTGACAGTCTGGAAGGCACTGCCATAAAAGGTTCCTTTTCGCAGGATTTATACCAGGATTACCTGAAGCAGATGGAGCCGATCGATGAGGAGATGAATGCGATTTACAAGAAATATCGCAAAGCCAGTGAAACAGAGGATGAAGTAGCGATGGCAAAAGCCGACTCGATGTATGAGGTTGTTGAAGCAAAGCAGAAGAAGCAGATCCTCGCCTTTGCAAAGGAGAATAACAGCAGTGTGGTAGCTCCTTACCTGATCATCCGCAATGCCTATATGTTTGATCTGCCTGATCTGGAAGAGGCAGTCCAGGAGATGGACACTGTTCTGAACGCCTCGTCATACATGCAGGACCTCACCAAACAAGTCGAAATCCTGAAAGCGGTTCAGATCGGACAACCTGCCCCCGACTTCACCCAGGCCGATACGGCCGGAAATCCCCTTACCCTCTCCTCTCTGAAGGGAAAGGTGTTGCTGGTCGATTTTTGGGCCGCCTGGTGCGGGCCCTGCCGGTCCGAGAACCCGAATATTGTGAAAGCCTGGAAGAAATATAACAAAAAGGGATTTGATGTACTGGGAGTCTCCCTGGACAAAGACCGCGAAAAGTGGATCGAAGCCATCCATGCGGACAACCTCACCTGGAATCACGTTTCGGATCTCCGGTACTGGAACAATGAAGCATCCGACCTTTATGGGATACGCTCCATCCCTTCCAGCGTATTATTGGATCGGGAGGGGATCATCATCGCCCGGAACCTGCGCGGCGAGGAGCTGATAGCCAAACTGGATGAGATATTCGAAACGAAAAAATAAACGTTGATGCCGATCTGATGCCATGAGAAGAGTACTGCTTTTCCTCTTGTTGATTGGGCCATTTTCCGGGATGGCCCAATCAACATATACACTTCAGGGCCAACTGGATAACCTTCCTTACCAGCAGGTTTATCTTCTGAATTTCTATGGGGAGAAGAATGCACTCCTCGATTCAACCCTGACGGATAAAACCGGTATTTTTTCCTTTCAATTGCCTGCTACGCTGGCTAACGGCATGTACCGGATCAGTTGGGGGCAAGAGAAATTTGTGGAGCTGATCTTTAACCGGGAAAATATCCGTTTCCGGACAGATGCCGCTTATCCGGCCGACAGTCTTGAGATCAGGGAATCATTAGAAAACAGAATCTATTATGATTTCCTGAAGGCTGACAGGATCAGTCAGACCAAACTCGAATTAATTCAGCCGGTGGTGGATTATTATCCTGAACAAGATCGTTTTTTTTTCAACGCAGTGGCATACTATGAGAGCATCCAACGGAAACAGGAGATCCTTTTGGATTCGTTAAAAAGAGATTACCCAGATTCCTATGCAGTAAAGATCCTTTCGCTTTACAGCAGCCCATTTTTGTCGGCCTCACTGGCACCCAATGCGCGACTGGCGTTCCTGAAACAACACTATTTCGATCATGTTGATTTCAACGATACCGCCCTGTTACGGTCCAACGCCTGGCCCAACAAGGCAATCTCCTACCTGGCGTTATACGGCAACAGCCGCTTCACGCAAAAACAGCTGGAGACGGAATTTATCAAAGCGGTCACCGTGATACTCAATGCTGCCGGTGAAAACACGGATGTGTTCAAATTTCTGCTCGACTACCTGGTGAGTGGCTTTGACAAGTATCATTTTGAAGATGTAATCACTTACATTGCTGAAAATTTCCAGGATCCATATGCCTGTGAAGACCAGGAAAAGAAATCAGCCCTTCAGAAGAAACTGGAGACCTTCAAGAAGATTGCTATTGGGCAGCCGGCTCCCGATGTTGAAGTCCCGGACACCCGGGGCCACCCGGTGAAACTCTCTGAGATCGCATCGGAATATACCCTTTTGATCTTCTGGTCGAGCGAATGCGGTCACTGCACCGACCTGCTGCCCAAAGTCAAAACCCTCTATGATTCCCAGAAACCAAAACGGTATGAGGTCCTGGCAGTATCGATTGACACCAGCCGCATGGCCTGGATGCAGGTGGTGGACCAGGAAAAGCTGAACTGGATCAACGCTTCCGAACTCCAGGGATTTGATGGCAAATCGGCCGATCTGTACAACATCTACGCCACCCCCACCATGTTCCTGCTCGACCGCAACAAAAAGATCATCGCCAAACCGATCAATTACAGGGAACTGGAGACGGCGCTGCGGGGAAACGGCTTGCTGTAAAGTACGAAGTACGAGGCACAAAGTTAGAACGCAAGTACGAAGGTAGAACGACGAAGTATGAAATTTCAATTATAATTGAAAAAATTACTATTTTTGCGTAAAATTTAAATTATAATTGAATGAAAGCGTCCAGTTATAAATCTTACCTGAAGCCTTATATTTCAAGGGGGGAGTACATAGAGAAGCTGATCCCTTTTATAGATAAGGATATAATTAAAGTATTGGTGGGGCAGAGAAGGGTAGGAAAAAGCTATATGCTGTATCAGTTAATAGGCTACATTGTGGAACGCAATCCCGGGGCTCATATCATCTATATCAATAAGGAGCTGGAGGATTTTGATTTTATCAGGGACCACAACGATTTAAATGAATTTGTCAGAGTTAATTCCAGAGATCAGAAAACCTATCTGTTTATTGATGAAATTCAGGACATTAAACATTTTGAAAAGGCTCTCCGAAGTTTACTGGCACTCGGGAGATATGATATTTTTTGTACAGGAAGTAATACGCAGTTCCTATCGGCAGACATAGCCGGACATTTAAGCGGAAGAGCGCTTGAAGTAAAAATATTTTCCCTCTCCTACAAGGAATTCCTTCAGTTTCATAAGATGGATGACAATGCCGGAAGCCTTGAGAAGTATATAAAATACGGAGGGCTGCCCTACCTGATTAATTTGCCGCTTGAAGACCATATTATTTTTGATTACCTGAAGAATATTTATGCCACCATTCTGTACAAGGATGTTGTTGGAAGACAACATATACGTAATACCTATTTTCTCGAAACCCTGGTGAAATATGTCGCCGATAACATTGGAAACATTGTTTCGGCGAAACGGATCAGCGATTTTCTAAAATCCCAGCGTACCGACATCTCCACCCAGGTTGTTTTAAACTACTTGACGCATTTAACGAATGCCTTCATGCTATTCAAAGTAAGCCGGGCCGATTTATATGGTAAAAAAATATTCGAGAGCTCGGAGAAGTACTATTTTGAAGATCTTGGGTTACGTAATTCCATAAGCGGGTACCGGCAAGCAGATATTGGCAAGTTACTTGAGAATGTAGTGTACCTTCATCTGTTGATTTCTGGTTATGAAGTGAACATCGGGGTTTCGGGCAACACGGAGATTGATTTTGTCGGGAGAAAAAATGGCGAGAAGATATATGTTCAAGTCGCATATTTGTTAACTGATGAAAATACCATTGAAAGGGAATTTGGGAACCTGTTGAAGATCAAAGACAATTATCCCAAATATGTGGTATCAATGGATGAGATTCATGGGAATACGTATCAGGGCATCCAACAGTTGCATGTGCGCGATTTTTTACTGGCAGGTTGAAGAGCTGGTTCCGGTCCTGATGCAGTTGAACAGATCGAGCAGCTAAAACCAGATTTGGTTTTCACCGACATCCAGATGCCGGAAAAAACGTGTCGCCATCCTTCATAAAGAGGGGAAAGAGTATTGTTTTAAGATCCCGTTGCTGAATATCCGGAAGCTGGAGAAATTCCTGGAAGGAAATTAGAAAGTGGTAGCCGAACTATTATTCAATTGTTTTCAACAAACTTTATTTCCGGTCCTCACAAGCAGTAAATTTGAGGCGTAAAACGATTCCATGTACGAGATCCTCCTGCTTAACGATCTGAATCCCGGGAAACTCCGCAAACAGTTCGATAAAACACTGGAAGAACTGGTTTCGGGGAATTTTACTGCAGCCGAAGTAAAGAAAATGACCGGTACGGGATTTTACCGTGCCCGGCTTGATCAGGAAAACCGTTTGCTTTTCCGCTTCGGCCGCCATCAGGAAAAAATTTACCTGCTGATCCTTGAGCTGATCCTGAACCACAATTACGCAGGTTCCCGTTTTCTGCACGGAGCGACAATTGATCAATCAAAGCTGGTGCCTCTGAGCAATACAGCACCCCCGGCGGAGGATGTGGTTGCGATGCAATACATCAATAAACGCTATCCTAAATTCCACCTGCTCGATAAATTTCTCTCCTTCGACGACAACCAGGAAGAGATCCTCCACTATCCCTTGCCCCAGATCATCATAGGATCGGCCGGGAGCGGTAAAACAGCGCTGACACTTGAAAAAATCAAAACCCTGAAGGGGCGCATCCTGTATGTAACCCTTTCTGCTTACCTTGCTGAGAACTCCTCGCGCTGGTATTATTCAAACCAGTACGAGAACGAGAACCAGGAGGTCGATTTTCTTTCCTACCGCGAATTCATTGAGACCATCCGGATCCCGGAAAACAAAGAGATGGATTTCAGGTCATTTGAGCGCTGGTTCTTCGGTTTCAGACAATCTACCCGTTTGAAGGATGCCCACAAAGTGTATGAGGAGTTCCGGGGGGTGATCACAGGGATGGACATCACGAAAGAATACCTTTTAGCCGCCGACTACACCTCCCTCGGGGTGAAGCAATCCATTTTCCTTTCCACCGAAAGGGAAACGGTGTATACCCTGTTTGAGAAATACCTGCTCTTCCTGAAGGAGGAGGGATTTTATGACATCAATATCTATTCCCATAACCTGCTGGAGGTTTGCCAACCCCGCTATGATTTCATCGTTGTGGATGAGGTGCAGGATTTCACGAATATTCAGCTTTTTCTTATCCTGAAGTCATTAACCAAGGCAGGGAATTTCATCCTTTGCGGGGACGCCAACCAGGTAGTTCATCCCAACTTCTTTTCCTGGTCGCACCTGAAGAGCATGTTCTACCGGAATGATTTCCGGAGCGACGACATCCGCATTCTTCATGCCAATTACCGCAACACACCTGCTGTTTCCGAACTCGCCAACCGCCTTTTAAAGATTAAAATTGCCCGATTCGGATCGCTGGACAAGGAGAGCAATTACCTGTTGACCACTGTTTCACAGGCGGAAGGCGAGATGGTGTTCCTTGATGAGAAGCATAAGACGGTTGCTGAACTGGCACGCAAAACCGGCAAATCGGTCAATTATGCCGTTTTGGTATTGCGGAATGAAGACAAAGCCCGGGCCGGAAACATTTTTCGTTCCCCCCTGCTCTTCTCGGTGCAGGAATCCAAGGGGCTGGAATACGAGAACATCATTCTATACAATTTCATATCGGACAATGCCGCGGAATTCAACAGCATCTGCGAGGGGGTGAACGCTGAGCATGTAAACGGGGAAAATCCGGCATACTCCCGGAGCAGGGACAAGAGCGATAAATCTCTGGATGCCTACAAATTCTATAGCAACTCCCTGTACGTGGCCATCACAAGGGCTGTGAAGAACGTTTACATCGTGGAACAAACCCGCGGGCATAAACTGATCCATCTGTTAGGGATTTCGGAAGAGGCGCGGGAGACAGTCTTCAAAGAGGATATCTCCTCTGCAGATGACTGGAAACGGGAAGCGCGAAGGCTGGAGAGAATGGGCAAATCGGAGCAGGCTGAATCCATCCGGAAAAACATCCTGGTTACCGAGGTACCGAACTGGGAACCCATGACCCTTGAGAAATACATGGCTCTAAGGAACGAGGCCCTCGACCCGGAACATTTCAATAAAAAAGCAAAGGACCATCTGTTTGATTTTGCGCTTATCCATAATCAAACCTACATCCTGGAGAAACTGGCCGGATTGAATTACCGCCGGGCCGAAAAATACGAGAATGAACGCGGTTCCATCTTCCGCAGGTATTACCACTATTACCGCGATGAAAACCTGAAAATGGTGGTGCAGGAAGTTAACAAGTACGGAATTGATTACCGTGATATCCATAATTTTACCCCGCTTCATGCAGCCGTCTTTTCAGGAGCGGTGAAGATCACCACCTCCCTGCTCGAAAACGGGGCGAACCCCGACCTGCCTGATACTTTCCATAAGACTCCGGTACAGATCGCCCTTCAACAGGCATATGTGAGCATTGAGTACGCGAAACACCGGCTTGGAAAGATTTACCCGATGCTGCTATCCGATGCCCTGAGCGTACAGGTAGATGGGCAGCTTATCAAGATCGATCCCCATAAGATCGAATTCCTCATGGTGCACCTTTTCATCGCCGTAGAATCCGCCATACTTCAATCCAAACGCCATTACGAGGCATACGGGATCCGGGTCGACGACTTCCTGCTGAATCTTGAAGGTTTTCCTGAAAACATCCTCCCCGATTACCGCAAGAAACGGGGATACTGGCTTGCCCTTTTGGCAAAACATGAGACCGACAGCCATAATCCATACAATAAAAAACTGTTCAGGCGCATCGGACGTGGGGCGTACATACTGAACCCGCGCATGCTGATTCGTTATCGCGATTCATGGACGCCTGTAAAAGATATTATAGACAGCCAGATCAGCCTGAGGGAGCTGATAGACCACTCTGTGGATAAACAAAAGAAAGAAATGGATGAATTACGGCGGCAGTGGGAGAAAGAAAGGAAAAAACGAGAACGGGAAGAGGAGCTGAGACGGCAGGGCTACGGGTGGCACAGAGACCCTTACTGATCAATACATTCCGGATGCTTTCATGATCAAATTCGGTAATCTTTATACACGATGAACAAACATCACAAACAACCTCCCTTAACCCCTGAAAAATACATCCGCACACGGACCAGAACGCTGCCCATCGGAACTTGTTATATCAACGATAACTGGATAGAATCGGGATTTGCCATGATCCTTGTGACCAGGCTACACATCAACGGCAACGTCACCCACGGAGCCTTTATGGTTGATCTATACTGCCTTGGAGTGAAAGATACTTTCTGGAACTTCAACCAGCATCCATTGGATTTCCGTGAATTCCTCGACAAGCAGCAATGGGCCAATGATTCCGGGATCCGGATCAGGAAAGTGGATTACCCGCTGGCGCATAACATTATCTATGGGGCCATTGAATTCGCGGAGGAATTTGGTTTTCACCCTCATAAATCGTTTGAACTGACAAAATATATCCTGGAGGAAGATACGGAGAATGTAAAACTTATTGATATAGAATTCGGATATAAAGGGAAACCGCTTTACGTCTCCAGTCCCGAAAACCCCGGCGAAAAAAACAGGGTGCTTGCACACCTGGAAAAAAGGCTAGGACACGGCAATTTCCATTTCATCACCGAGGCGGAGGCAGAGGAATTCTTTGAACGGGAAGAGGAGGATGAAAGCGATGCGATTGATTACCATGACCCGGAGGTTAAAAGGAACCTGATCCTGGATTTCATCGCCCACACAGGTAATCCGAAAAAGCTTCGGTAGCCATTGGCGAACTTTTCGACCTCAGCATCAGCGGAGAGCTCTTATCCGATGAGATTCTTTTCGGGAAGACGGTGCCCCCTGCAGACAGCAGGGAGATCAGGAAACATGCCGAAAGACTGGATTGAAAAAACTCCTGCCACAACTTAAAAAGTTTGCCGACCGGGATCCTGATTATCTCCCCTTCGCTTATATGTATGCCATGTCTTTTCTCCTGAACAGACCACGCAATACTTCACGAACCATCTCTGATGAGCTTTATCTGAAAAACTTTTGCCCAGGGCGTTCCTCGTTTTGCCGGGAAGAAGTGCTATTATACATCCATTTGCTGATGCTGAACTATAGTAATTCAGATGAATTCGCGATGTTGGAGGAAATGTTGAGTTACATGGAGGAACACTATCCGGGATTAATGCCCAGTGAACAGATCCTGACCGCAAAGATTGCCAAAATACTCTACGTAGTGGAATGGTGGGGGAAGTGGATAAAGGAGAATACCAACTGAACCTGACCATCAAAGACCATCAAAGGCCCCTCCATGAATCTTCACCTCCTGAACCGGATTGAACTGAAACTTGATGAACTCTTACTGACCTATATTTTCGATCTTTCCATTTACCGGCAAATCGAAAACATTGATTTATTGGATCATATCACACGGGTAGGGATCAGTTTTTATCGAAGCCGGAAGCCGGAGGTCAGAAGTTAGTCAGAAACTATTTCTTCAGATTTTGTAAAGATAAGTTTGATTTAGCAGTGTTAATACTGGTCACAAAGATTGCCAACAATTCATGGGCTTCTTTTAGCAATGGACTTAGAACTTCCTTGGAACCAATTTTTCTTTTTTCCAGAACCTCAAGCCAATACAGGGTTTCATCCGTTTCTTCTTCCACAATTTTCAGTTTATTGATAAAATCTCTTCCCGACTTTGATCGCCTTGCTGCCCTGTAATTTGCTCCCAGAGAAGAGGAGGATCGCAAAAGCTGATTTGAAACTATCCGGACAGCTTGTGTTTGCGGAAGACTTTCAACGAAATTCATAATCCTAACAGTGAAGTTCAAGGTCCTTTCCTTTAGGTCTATTGGTTTCATATGGGTTTTACCACTTAATCGGCGAATTAGCCTAAAGGTTATATGTCCCAAGAAAAAACTTTGTAAATCTACCTTCGTATTTCGTAGTTGCGTTTTAACTTCGTCCTTCGTAATTCGTACTTCTCAACTGGTTTACCAGTTGTACTACCCCAACCGTCGCCTTCTCCCTGATCACCGTCAGATTCATAATATAGCGATCTGGTTCTGCATTCGGATCAATAAGGTACTTCGGGATGGTATGCGGAGCGTGATGCAACAGGCCGGCTGCCGGGTAAACCTGGAGAGAGGTACCGATGACTACCAGTATATCTGCATTCCGGACGATCGTACCGGCAATCATGATATTGGGGACCTCTTCACCGAACCAGACAATGTGCGGCCGGAGCTGGGAACCCTTTGGACATAGATCACCCAGATTCAGCTCCCATCCGTCGAGGGTAAATACCAGTGAGGGATCGACGGTTGACCGTACCTTCTTCATTTCCCCATGCAGGTGCAGGACTTTTGTTGACCCGGCCCGTTCGTGCAAATCATCCACATTCTGCGTAACGATTTCCACGTCAAAGTCCTTTTCCAGCTCCACCAGTGCGTCATGAGCCGCGTTGGGCTCCACCTCATAGAGTTGTTTGCGGCGCATGTTATAAAAGTCAAGAACCATCTGGGGATCCCGTTCCCAGGCAACCGGACTGGCTACCTCTTCGATGCGGTAGTTGTTCCACAAACCATCGGCGTCACGGAAGGTTTTGATCCCGCTTTCAGCGCTGATCCCGGCACCGGTAAAAACGACAAGTTTTTTCATAACAAAATGATAAAGTACAAAGTACAAAGTACAAAGTTAGAATGTAAATACGAAGTACAAAGTTGGATTGAAGATTTTTTACTTAGACGTATAACCTTTGGGCATTTTTCCGGATTAATGTGTAAAACACGTATGAAAACAACCGACCTTAAAAATCGCACGTTCATGTTCACCGTCAGAATCATGGATTTTGTTGAAAGTCTTTCAGATAGCAGAGCGATCTGGATAATTTCAGATCAGGTTCTACGATCCTCCTCATCCATTGGTGCAAACTATCGTGCTGCAATTAGATCAAAATCTGCAAGAGATTTTCTTAATAAATTGAAAATTGTGGAGGAGGAAACCGATGAAACCCTTTACTGGCTTGAAATACTGGAAAAAAGAAGAATTGGCTCCGGCACGGTTCTCGCCTCTCTAATTCAGGAAGCTCATGAATTACTGGCGATTTTTGTAACCAGCATCAAAACGGTGAAATCAAATATGATACTTCGGAATTCAAAAAAATAGTTCGAACTTCGTCCTTTGTACTTCCTACTTACGTTCGTACTTCGTACTTCTAACTTCTGACTTTAATTCTTATCTTTGCCTCCTTTTGAAATCGCCCGTTTCATGTACGACTACATCAAAGGCAAACTGACCGAGCGGAATCCGGCTTACGCTGTAGTAGAGACGGAGGGTGTCGGATACCTGCTCAACATC